>CP030759.1:3000000-3167500 GCA_003290465.1 Candidatus Sumerlaea chitinivorans | reverse complement strand
TTCCAGATGCACGCCTTGAGCGTGTGCTTCCTTTGCGATTTGCTCTGGGTCGCCCAGCAATTCGACCGTGCAGATTCCTTGATCGACAAGCTGACGCGCCGCAGCAAGCGTACGCGGCTCATCTCCCTCGGGGAAAACAATGTGCTTCTTTAGCATTCGAGCTTGTTGCGTCCAGCGCTCGATCAAAGTCATCGGATTCCATTCTCCTTAAGTCGTTGAATGAGAAGCCGCTCCACGTGTGGCGGCACAAACTGCGAAACATCCCCGCCAAAGCGCGCGATCTCTTTCACGAGCGAAGAGCTGAGGAAAGAATAAGCAGGAGCAGGGGCCATGAAAATTGTGGAGATGCCGGGCTCAAGGGTTTCATTCATCATCGCCATCTGCAGCTCGAACTCAAAATCGCTGACCGCACGGAGCCCCCGAAGAATCACATTCGCTCCGATCTGTTTCGCATACTTTACTGTAAGACCCGTGAAGCTTCCCACCTGCACATTTCGCAAATCGCGAACACCCTCGCGGATCATCTCCTCGCGTTCTGCAACGGAAAAAAGCGGCTGCTTGTTTGGGTTATGAGCAACTGCTACCGTCACGCGGCTAAACATGGCTGATGCACGCCTGACCAAATCCAAATGCCCATAGGTCAAGACATCAAAACTTCCTGGATAGAGTGCATGAGTGAGTTTTTGCATTTTCGTTTAAGGCTCAATTTTTAGACACGAAATCTCTTTGGCGCGTATTAAGAACCGCCAATACTTTGTGCATAATGGTGTTGCGAAAACCAACGCAAGCACGGTTTTGCACACCGCCTCTGTACAGCGTGCGCCGGCGCACCCTAATTCCGCAGCAGTCTGTCGCACAGCCCTAAAGCCCACGGTGAGTCAAGGCCTACACATTGTCTGGCCCTTGTCGTGGTAAGCGAGGTCGAGCATGATACCGCAAGCTTCGGCACTTGCCGAGACGCGCAACGTTGCGGGAACACCGCCAAACTCTCTTCCTCGATCGCCAACAACGGCTACAGACTTGCGTTGCCGACCGAAAGTCTCCGGAAACGAAAACAGTGGGAAAGCGCCTCATCCTGGCGCTCCCACTGTTTTACGTTCTACATCCTAATTTCGCCGGTTTGCCTAACCGGCGTTCGGGCCCATCTTAGCTCATAGTGAGCGTCATAATGGATTTGCACGTATGCAGGCGATTTTCAGCTTCCTGATAAATCACCGAGTGCGGCCCATCGATGACCTCGTCAGTGACCTCGTTGCCGCGGTCCGCCGGCAAGCAGTGCATGTAGATCGAGTGCGGTTTGGTGAGCTTCATGCGGCGCTCGTCGCAGATCCAATGTTTGTAGTTCTTGGCAAGCTTGAGCGCTTCTTCTGGCTTTCCAAACAACTCTTCGATGCCCCAGCTCTTGGGATAGACGATATCGGCATCCTTGAAGGCCTCGTCCATATCGTCCACAATCTCGAACTTCGTGCCGTTGCGTTCCGCGTTCTTTTTCGCGATTTCAATGGTGTGGTTCATAAGTTTCCATTCCGGCGGATGCGCCAACGTCACATCGAGCCCGAAGCGCGTCATGAGCATAATCAGCCCTTGTGGCACGCTCATAGGCTTGGCATAGCTGGGCGCATAAGCCCACGTGACGGCAATCTTCAGCCCGCGGAGGTTGCGACCGAACTTCTCGCGGATCGTCATGAGGTCCGCAAGTGTTTGGAACGGGTGATCCACATCGCACTGCATGTTGAGCACTGGCCGATCGCTGTACTTTGCAACTTCGCGCATGAGCTTGTTGCCTTCGCCCGGCACGAGGTCGTGACGAATCGCAATCGCATGTCCGTAGCTCGACAGGATCACACCCATGTCCTTGGGCGACTCGCCATGGGCTAACTGTGAGGTTTCTGCGTCGATGAAATGAGCGTGGGCACCCAACTGTGTTGCACCAGCCTCAAACGAGTTTCGCGTGCGCGTGGACTTATCGAAAAACAGCAAAAAGATCGTCTTATCGGGCAGATATCGATGCGGGATTCCGTTTCGGAACTTAAATTTTAAATCCGAAGCGAGTTCGAGAGCGACTTCCAGCTCTTCGTCGCTCCAGTCGTTGGTCTCAATGTAGTCGCGCCCACGAAGGCCGGCGACGATTTTTTCGTCAAACATAAGCGCTCCTCTCTGATTTGTTAATTTGTCAACTTTTTACTTTTGGTTTGCATACGTTTCAGCAAATGCAGCATAGAAGGCTGCAGCTTTCCACAAGTGCTCGACGGGAATGTGCTCTTTGGGCGAGTGGGCAAACTCTTCGTTACCGGGCCCAAGCCCAAACGACGGGATGCCAAACATTCCCATCGTCGCTACACCATTCGTCGAGAAGGTCCACTTGTCCACCTTCGGTTTCTGGCCGAGCACCTTTTCATAGGCACTGACTGCTGCTTTCAATGCCGGGTGATCCTCTTCCAGCACCCACGTGGGGTAATACTTCTTCGTCGGATAAACAAGTCCAGTATAAGCGGGACGAGCATAATCGAGCACTGTTACTTTGGCTTTCGCTGCTTGAACACTTGGCAGAGCTTCGATCTCTGCCACTGCGCTTTCGATGGTCTCGCCTTTAGTCAACCGCCGGTCCAGATGGATCGTGCAAGAGTCGGCCACCGCGCACAAAGAGGGGCTAGTCGAGCGAATTTCCGAAATGGTCACAGTACCTTTTCCGAGGAAAGGATCGTGGCGCAGGCACTCGTTCAGCTTTTCGATGTCGAGAACGATTGGGGCCATCTTGTAAACAGCGTTGATCCCGCGCTCTGGAGCGCTCCCGTGGGCGGAAAGTCCTGTCACACTGACTTCAATCTCCATTCTGCCACGGTGGCCGCGGTAAATGTTCATGTTCGTGGGCTCAGCAATCACGACGCACTCGGGCCACGGATCAATGACCTTTTCCTTTAGGATATACTGCCAGCACAAGCCGTCGCAGTCCTCCTCCATCACGGTGCCGGTAACGAAGATGCTCAAATCTTTCGCCAACCCCAGCTCCTTAATAAGTTTCGCTCCATACACCAGGGAAGCCATGGCACCTTTCATGTCGCAGGCACCGCGGCCATAAATAATGTCGTCCTTTAGGATGGCAGCGAATGGGTCGATCTCCCACAGCTCGGGGTTTCCTACATCCACGGTGTCAATGTGGGCATCCATCGCGATGCGGCGCGGACCGTTACCGACGCGCCCGATCACATTCCCGAGCCCGTCAATCTTGACTTCATCAAATCCCACCTTCCGCATTTCTTCGGCAATGCGCTCCACAACCGCCTTTTCCTCTGTGCTGAGGCTCTTGATGCGAATAAGATCCTGCAGGAAACGCGCGACCGCCTCTTTATCGCGAAGCGCCGCATCGTAGATCGCCTTCATCTCCATCGTCATTGTCTCCCATGTGCGTGAAGTACCACATCCCGTGGTCTCAGTCAAAAATCAGCCTAATTGCATTTGACGAATCGAAACATTCAGCGGTGCAGTGCTTTTATTGTCAAGTGCGAGAAATGCCGGCGTCCATTTGCCCTTGCCGACCTCAAACGCGCGAGTGCGGGCCTCACATGCAAGTCAGCCTTTGCTTGCACCCGAACGAATTTTGTTGCTTAAAGCCTACCAGCGCTGGGCTACCACCTGAGGAGCATCAGGAGTACTCGCAAGGCATGATAGGACCCTCTCGCACACAGCTTCGAAGTGCAGTGCCTCGCGAAGACAAAAGTGGCTCTCGCGATGACAGAGCCTTTTCACGCAGCCAATAGAAAGCTACGCGCGCACTACCGTGGCCTTACTGTCAGGCTGCCCGCCTCCGTCTGGGCTGACACATCGGCGTCGTACATGCAGGTGGCATACGCAGGGGGCTGAACGAATTCGCCCGCACTCACCACCCGACACGCATAGCGGAACACGTATTCTTTGCCTTCCTCCCCGCCGGGCAGATCGGCGAAAACAATCATGCGGTCGTCGCGCGCGTCCCATCGCGTTACGGGCAGTTTGGCGCCTTCGAAAGAGTCCGTCTCACCCGCCTGTTCCGTTGACGCAAGATTCGGGTTTTCGATCTCCAAACACGCTGGCAAAAGATCTTCGATCACGACATTCGGCAAGGGGACGGATCCGCCTTTTAGAGCCAATTCTACAATAATCAGCTGCCCTTGCGTAAGATTCGCCGTCTCGAGGGGCTTACCGCTTCTCGAGAGCAACTTGCGCGTGAGTTGGAGACCGCGGCTCTTGGCTTGAAGGTCAGGTTTGGCTGGGACACCTTCCACAACCCACGACGCGTAGGCCACTCCGCGACCGGTGTTCTGAATGGTGATGGGCTGATCTGGCGACTGAAGTGTCAGGACTGCAGGGTTGGTCGTGGTAAATTGCACCCGATTACCCTCGCCCCACTCAACTGCTCCGTGAGCATCAGCATCTGCCTGTTTTGCAGAGCCGAAATACTTTCCCAAGGCCCACAGCGCAAAGGCGTTATCCTGCGTCGTTCCCCAATGTCCCAAGTCAGGCCGTCGCATTCCAAGAAGTCGATTCGCAAGCGCCACGCCTTGGGGTGAGGCGGGATCTCGCTCAGTGGAGGCAGCAAGCAGGATTGCCGTTTCGCGAACAGGGGAGGAAAGCAGAAGCCCGCGGTCGCGCCGCTCGCTCCCGATTTCGGCCATGCCCAACAACGTGTCCGCCTCGCTTACGCTCCCCATAGAGAGATACGCGCTCGCCAAAAGCGCCCGCGCTGATGAACTCAAACGGTTGCGCACGTCGTAGAGCAGTTCCATATGGTCGCGCACGTTGCGACCTGCTCTTGCCATCACAAGCGTTGCGTACGCACGTTCCGTAAGCTGGCTATCGCTAAGTTTATCCATTTGCGCGAAGAGCAGCACCCGTTTGCTAATCCAATCGAGGAGCAGCTCAAGTTGCTCGGGCCACACATCGAACCCCGCTCGCTGGGCTTCCACCAGAAAGTGCGCCGCATAAATGCTGCCCCATGTCCATGGTTTGCGCCCGCCCGGCCACATCGCCAAACCACCTGCAGGGGTCTGCATCGCAGCAAGTTGTTCCATCACTGCTTGAACTTTGAGCGCCATGCCACGGGTCGTTTCCGCATGGCTCAGCGAGGCTTGCTGAATCTCGTTGAGATAGAGCAGCGGAAAGGCTGCCGAAACCACTTGCTCAAGGCACCCATACGGATAATGAGTATTGAACCGTGCCGCCGCCAGCAGTTGGGCAGAAGGCCGTCCGCTTACTACAAGTGTCGCAGTGGTGGTGCCGGCAAGAAATTCCGTGGGCAGTCGCAGCGTCACTCGTTCCCCCGCCGAAATCTTTTCCGTCCCAGTGAAGCGAGACCACGCCGCTGCTGGGCGGACTGGCAACTCTACACGGGTCTCGCAGGATTCCCCGTCACTTTGCGCCGTGATGCGAATGTGGGCTACCCCTACCGTCGCCGCGGCGGCCTGAAGCGTCAACGGGAGGCTCCGACTCCCGCGCGCTGGTATCTCGCCCTCAAAGAGGATTTTCTCGCGAATCTCTTGGGAGGAGCCAGAGGCCGTTTCTTCGGCCACAGCTATTGGCCCAGCGACTTCAACACGGACGCGGACATGGGTCGTATCATCAGAATTATTGAAGACCACAAGCGGAACTGTGGCTCGGTCAGAGGGCGCTAAAAACCGCGGCAGGCGTTCTTCGAGCATCAATGGCTGTCGCACATAGACCGGAGTTTCCGCCGCGCCAAAACGGTTTTGCGACGCAGCCATCGCCATGAGGCGCAATTTGCCCGTATATTGGGGCACCTGGAACACGCCGCGACCTCGGCCGTTTGCATCGGCCGTCAGCCAGCCAAGCCACAGCGCTACGGGCTTGACACGCTCCGCAGCAACTGGCGACAGCCGGCGCTCCATCCCTCCTTCGTCGCCGCCGGGCGCGCTCGATGCCTTCGCGGGCTGGACCAGATCCGGCATAAGCTCAGAGTAGAAATCGGCTGTCTCGACACCCCACCGACGCACGCCATAGAAGTAATCCAGTGGATTGGGGGTCGAAAAAGCGGTCACTCCGAGCACGCCTTCATCCACCGCCCAGAGAGCAAGATCGGCGGCGACTGGCTTGCTTGTGTGAGCATCTACGACTTGCACTTCAGCAGTCAGCGGAGAGTTGGGACGGATCTCCGACGGCGCCCGCCAAACTACCGCAAGCTCACGGTCGCGCGCAGAAATACGCAGATTCGCTACCCCAAATGCCCGGTGAGGAAGCCATTTTTCAGCAGGTTTTACCGGACGCAGAACGCTCACAGTCACGTAAGCGTTCGGCCGCAATTCCTCCGTGATGGGCAGGAAAAACTCGGCTGTGTTCTGCGGCGTTTGGGTGACGGTGGTGGAAAGCACCCGGTCCTGTTCGAGCGTGAGAATGACCGTCCCCGCAAAGGGAGATTTGACCAGAAGATGGGCTACATCCCCGACCCCATACTCGTTGCGGTCCAGCACCAGCTCCACCGCTTCTGGCTTCTCCATCGACCATGGCTGGAACTCCCAGCTTCCGGAGGAGGCAAAGAAACGGACCGCCGTCTGAGGACCATCGGCGGAGCGGACAGTGAGCAAGTACTCACCGCCGTCGGCGGGGGTCCATTCGAAAAGCCCGCGTCCGTTCGTGAGGCGAATCGTCGCAGTCGCTACCGGATCCAACTCGCGAGTCGTTGTGAAGTTGTAGCGATCTCCCTCCATCCGCACGATCGAATTCCAGCGGACGCGCGCCACAGTTGCCTCCAGCGAAGGTACCTCAGCGAGCGTCCCTTCGGGTCGGACCGTCACAATATCAAAGCGCAGGGGTTCCCCCACCGGCACGATGTTCTCACGCGACGGGCGTACCCCAATGTAGTAGGGCACCGGATCCAAGGTTCGGCTGAGGCGCTGGGTTAGCGTCCGACCGCTGTGGTCGCGAACTGTGATCTGGATCTCCGCGGAGATCGCGGCAGGGGCACGCATTGCTGGCACCGGAACCTCAATCTTCGCCGTCCCGTCCTCGCCCACCATGAGCTCTTCGAGGGTATCTTCCGTTCGGTCCAACTTGATGTCCGGATCACCAAACTGGAACCCTACGAAGGCAGGAGCTTCAAACGGCACAGGACGGTAGAGGACGCTCACCGAAAGCGGGCGTCCTGCCGCCGGCTGGCCAAATAGCTCAGACGCCCGGACAAAAACGGGGATGCGACTCTTTGCTGCGAAGCGTCGCTCAGGGGCCGACGTTGCAAGTTCCATGCGGCTGGGCATAAATTCTTCGACGTAGAACCCGGTTTCGCCCACTTTGGTGAGTTGACTGTCTGAGCTCATCCCACGTCGGTCACGTGAACCTTCCCGCGGCTCTAAGGGTCCCGGAAGCCTCAACGTCGCGCGATAGTAGCCGGTGGGGAAATTCGATTGGATTTTCCACTGTGCTTCAAACGTCCCGGACGGGGTGGGCGTCACAATCTGCGGAGGGAGCATTCGGCCATCCGGACGCCGCAGGACAAGCTCCAGAGGGAAGGGCTGTGCTAGCGGCTGAAGTCCGACAGCACGCAAAATCCCGGCAAAGTGAACGGTTTCGTTTGGGCGATAGACTCCCCGGTCCGGTGTCAAGAACGCTTCGAATCCGCGTGAGAAAAATGCATGGTCGCTATTTGGCAACCCTTCCGGCAACGGCAATGGGGTTCGCAAGTCCACGTAGGTGAGGTCTGTTGCCTTGCGCACCACAACAATGGCGGGATCCTGCCGACTTGAATCTGAAACATGGAGAGGCTCCACAAAAAGCCCATTTGCGTCCGTTCGTCCCTCGGCGAGCAACTGATTCTTGTCGCTCCACACTTGTACCGAGGCATTCTCAATGGGACGTGCGGAGTCGAGCTCGCCCGCCCACACCCAAATGTGAGCGGGTCCGCGCTTGGCAATAAGTCCAAGGTTCGAAACGCAGAGCACGGCGCGATCGGAGTAGCGGTCTCCGTACCAACCTAAATAGCAGCCCTCTTCGTCGAAATACTCGTCTTCCTGTGCCTCAGGCCTTGTGGCTGCTTCAACCTCAACAAGGAAAACCCCGCAGGTTGTTTGCGACTCCTGAAGAAGTTCTCTCAGGCTTACCACGGTGGTCACGGCGTTCTGCGTCACTTCAGGAGTGAGCGTTTTCTTGCCCACCGGCTCACCCAGTTCTTGGATGAGTCGGTCCATGCCGTATTGATTCGTCGCGTACACAAGGTTGTTTTCGAAAAGGCGCCAAGCGGTGAGATGAACCTCGGAGATAGCGGCACTCCGCACACGCAGATTCATCGTTCCGCGAGGGGACAAATGCCCGCCTACTCGATCGAACGCCACAAAGGGGCGCACGGGTGGCACCCACACGGAGAGTTTGGCAGGACTCTTCAACCTTTGTCCCGAAACGCTGCGCAGCCCCGCGTGAAGGGTTACGGTGTATCGCGTATTCGGCTGGAAATCCCCACGCAAAATCACGGTTCGGCCACCGACTGCCGCGGTAAACGGCAGCGGGGGATCAACAGTCACAAATTTGGCGATTCCCTCGCCTACCGGCACAGCCGATAAACGGATCAGCATCCGCGCCTTCTCTTTTTCCCAGTCAGCGGCGATGGAAAGCGGGGCAAACTCAACGTACAGCGGGATTTCCCGTACGATAGTCTCAGGGAGTGGCATGGGACCACTCGCGCCTCGCAGGCCCCGTTCAATTCGGATGAGGAGCGAGTTTGTAGTGAGAACATCGGAAACAATGATCCGGGGGGTTCGCGTCGCTTTCCCACGGACCACTAAGGCTTCCGCTGCTTGCGAAGTCCGCGGCGTGGCCTCCGCCGCCGTGAATCGCCAGTTTGCCTGCCCCCGCCACGTCTCCACGCTCAGGTATTTTTCGAGTTCTTCGGGAGCAACCAGATCGGAGAAACGAAGCTCCAGCACCACGCCGCGCTGAGGATCGAACGAGAGTTGGTGTGCGCCCAGCAAAGAGAGTGCGGGTGTGGAGAAGCGAAATTCCGTCGCCCCAGAGAGAGTCCGCCCCTGCTCGTCGCGCAGCAAGGGATTCACTCGGATGACGTATTCAGTAGCAGGGCGAAGACTTTCCAGAGGAGTGAAGATGTATTCGCGCGGCGTGGCCCAGCGCCCGCGCCCCGCAAGCGACGGAGAAAAAAGGAGAACAGGCTGGGTGGTCTGAGAGGAAGCTGTGCGAAGCGACTTGGCAATATCTGAGGAAAACCTCACTCGGATCGTCTTCGTCACTGCGCTGTCGGTGATAGGTAGCATGCCGGTGGGCTCAAACGCCACCACACGAAAACCATCGCCCCCACGCTTTTCTCCGGTTTTTGGAGGCGCGGCGTTGGCGATAGGGCTGCAGCAAGCAACGAGAAGGATCAATAACGGGATCAGCGCTCGGGATAAAATGAGGGCTCCCCCCGTGCTGTTCCCGCGTGACGAGCATGGAGCACTCGAGCGTTCTACCCCAGAAACATGCCTGTTTCGCACCTCTGCCGACTGGCCCTTGAGAATGCGGCGGTCCAGTGGTGGAAAGCACGCAAATCGAAAGCCGACGAATCGTACATTACCCAACATGGCTGGCCCCTTTCCTAGCCCAGAAATCGCTATTCTGGTCGGATAGTTCCCTTCTGGTGGATTCCATGCCGCGAGGCAAGAAAAAGGCACAACGGAGCGACAGGTTCTGGTGCCAATCTGGAAATTTCGTCTGAAGGGTTACTGTCCCTTGCGGGCTCGGTCTACGCGATCGGTCAAGCGCAGCAATTGACGGAGTGGCCACACGAGACGACGCACAAATGCTGATTGGCGCAAATCATCGAGAAGCGAATAGACAACGGGCGTAATAATCAAAGTGAGCAGAAGCGAGAGGGTTTGTCCGCCAATCACCACCGTGCTGATCGTGCGGTTTGTTCCGGCCCCCACCCCTTTGGTCACGAATAGCGGAATCATGCCGGCCACAAATGCCATCGTTGTCATAAGAATCGGACGGAGTCGGTCGCGGTTCGCTTGCATGATTGCAGCAAAACGCTCCATCCCTTCCGCGCGCAGTTGATTCGTGTGGTCGATCTGCAAGATCGAGTTCTTCTTCACGATCGCAAAGAGCACCAACACCCCCAACATTGAGAAAACATTGAGCGAGTCGCGGAAGAACCACAAGGACACTATGCCAAACGGCAGGCTCAACGGAAGCGACAGCAAAATAATGAATGGCTGGAGCCACGACTCGAAAAGCGCCGCGAGCACCAGATACATGAAAGCGATCGCCATCAAGAATGTGATGAGGAACGCGCCGAAAGCCTTATTCAGTTCCTTTGACCGCCCAACAAACCCCGTGCGATACCCCGGCTCCATATTGAGTTCTTTCGCCTTCGCAGTGAGCAGATCGAGCACGACCTGCTGGGACATGCCGGGAACGACATCCGCATAGAGCGTCACCGCGCGCTGGCGGTTGAGGCGACGAATATCAGCGGGGCCGGACGCTTTCTTAAACTTCACGACGTCGGTGATGGGGATACTGCCAAAGCGCGTGGACGGCACCGTGATCAGCGACAGATTCTCCAACTGATTTCGGAGCTCAGGTAAAGCACGAAGCCGAATTTCATATTGCTCGCCGCCTTCGTTGTAGTAGGAAACGCGGTCGCCGGCCACCAGCAGGCGTAGCACCCGCGCAAGGTCCGCAGTCGAGACCCCAAGTTCGCTCGCTTTGGCGCGGTCAATTTCCACTTGGAATTCGGGTTTCCCAAGCACGAGCGAGCTATCCACGTCCACGGCTCCCGGAGCGTTCTTAAGAACCTTCAGGAATTCGTCGGCATACTGAGCCAACTTGTCGAGATCGGGCCCACCGATCATGAACATAACGTCTGCATTTCGATCCCCAATCTGGAAGCCCTCCACCTGAGCCACACTTACACGCAGGTTTTCGTTCGCATAGTTGGGAAGGATTTTCGTTCGGACGTAATCCATGAACTCGAACTGACCAAACTTGCGCTCGTGAATGTCCACGAGTCGGACGTAGATTTGCGCGACGTTTGGAGAACCTTCGCTGGAACCCACCGTGCTGAGCGTATAACGCACGCCTTCTTGCCTACGAATGTCGCGTGCAATCCGCTGGGTGATTATCTGCGTCGCCTCGAGCGATGTCCCCTCGGGGGCACGAATGTTGACTGTAAACTCGGACTGATCGTTGTTCGGTAGAAAGTTCTTGTTCACGACTCGGAGGAGCGGGACAAGACTGAGTAAGGTTGCGACACCCAACAGAACAACGACCCAGCGGTGGCGCAAGCTCTTGGCCAAGAGCCACAAATATCCCGTTTCAATCCAGTGGTAGAGGCCCCGGACTTTCGATTTCGGCTCGATCACAACCGGCACGGGTCCGTCCTCTGCCATATACGCGCCTGCTCCCGGCGGAAGCACTCTTGCAGGTGGTTTAAGGAGCCGAGCTGCGAGGGCAGGGGTCATGCTAAAGCTCACCAGCAGACTCACCAAAATGGCGTAGCTCATCGTCACGCCAAACGAGCTCATGAAACGTCCGACGATACCCGTCATGAAGGCGATCGGAAGAAACACCGCAATAAGCGAGACAGTGATCGAGAGGACAGCCAGAGCAATTTCGCGCGTTGCGTTGCGCGCGGCCTCAAAGGGAGATTCCCCCAGTTCCTCCATGTGGCGATAGATATTCTCGATCACGACAATCGCATCGTCCACCACAATGCCCACAGAGAGCGTGAGGGCCAGGAGCGTAATCATGTTGAGTGTGTAACCCGCCGCCCACATGAGACCGAACGTCGCGACAATGGAGGTAGGAATCGCCAAGGCCGAAATGAGTGTCGTCCGCGTATTTGCCAAGAAGAAGTAGACAACGATTGCGGCAAGAAGTGCACCGATGAGGAGGTGTTCCTTGAGTGCTTTCGTGGAGGCTCGAATGAAGATGGAACTATCACGTGCGACCTCGAGCCGATAGCCCGCCGGCAACTCCTGACGCAACTCCTCAAGGCGCTCGAAGACGCGGTCGGTGACCTCCACCGTGTTGCTTCCCGATTGTTTCAGAATCTGAAGCAGCACCGTGGGCTCATCGTCGAGGAAGGCTGCACTCTCAGCTTCCTTGGCACCATCCTCGACGTCTGCAACGTCTCGGAGGCGGATCGTGTGGTCGGCACGGCGGGCGACAGGGATTTCTGCCAAATCCTCGACACGGGTCACACGGCCGAGGGTCCGAAGCGTAAATTCATTGGCTCCGAGCTTCAATGCTCCCCCCGGCGCCTGCAGGTTTTCGGTCGCGAGGGCGCGCTCCACATCGAGCACCGATAGGCCGTGGGCTCGTAACTTAAACGGATCTACGTAGACGTGAATCTCACGCGGCCGCGCCCCAATAAGGGAGACTTGCCCGACCCCCGAGACGTTCTCTAAGCGGCGACGAAGTACTTTGTCCGCGTACTCGGAGATCTCACGGGTGGGTCGTGGCGCAGAGACCGCAACAATGGCGATGGGGATTGCTCCCGGATCAACTTTTTGCACGACTGGTGGATCAATGTCGCGCGGCAAGTCGCGCTGGATTCGGTTGATTCGGTCCCGCACTTCCTCAGCGGCAACATCGGGATCCTTCTCGAGGGCAAACTGGATAATCACCACCGAGCGACTATCCGAAGAGATCGAGCGCAGTTCTTCGATTCCGCTAATCGTATTGACAGCTTCCTCGATGCGCTCGGTGACCTCGGTCTCGACCTCCTCCGGAGCTGCGCCGGGTAGAACGGTCACGATCGTAACGATCGGGAAATCGATATTGGGGAAGAGATCCGAACCAAGGCGCAAATAACCGAAGAAGCCTACGGTCACAAACATGAGTACGAGGACCGAGGCGAAAACCGGACGCCGAATGCATATTTCCGCAAGCTTCTGAATGGCTTCACCTCACACGAATGCCATCGGAAACTTTCGCTGCATCCACGACCACAACGTCGTCGGAGGACAGGTCCCCGGTAATTTCGATTTTGTCGCCCACCTGCTCTCCCAGTTTCACAACTCGCTCTCGCGCAACACCATCCCGCACGACAAACACTCGTCCCACCTCGCGGTCGCGTCGCACGGCACTCAGCGGCACCAGAAGAACTCGGGAAGCACCACTCATTTCCAGACGGGCGGTTGCAAAGAACCCGGGGAGCAGCTTTCCCTCAGGATTGGGTACTAGTGCTTCCACTGCAAGAGCGCGGGAGTCGGTGCTGAGTGCTGGGGCGATGTGAACAATCTCTCCTCGGAAAATATCCGCTGGGTAAGCGTTCACTGTAAACTCGACTTTCTGGCCCGCGCGGACTTCCGCGGCGTATCGTTCAGGGATCGTAAGCACAAGTCGAATCGGATCAATGCGCACGAGGCGCGCCACTTTCGCCCCTCGCATCAGGAACTCGCCCGGCGAGACGTAGCGCTCCGACACAATCCCGCGGAAGGGAGCTGTCACGGTGGTGTCGGCAACTGCCTGCTGAAGGGTGCGCAGGCGCACTTTTTGCGTTTTCAAGGAAGCGTAGAGTTGCTGGGCCACATGGCGAGCCTGAAAGTAGCGTTGGCGTGTGGCCTCGAGCTGGGTCGCCGTCTGGTCGTACTCTGCCTTGTTGATTGTGCCTTCTCGAAACAGCTTTTCACTTCGAGCATAATTCGCTTGCGCCAACTCGTAGTCCGCCCGCGCGGAGCGTACCTCGGGCTGCTCTTCAACATCGAAAGACTCTGTTTCCGTGGTGAGACCAAGGCGACTTTTGATCTCAAAAAGTGCAGCCTCGCCCGCCGCCAGATTCAGCAGTTCATCTGTGGCATCCAGCTTGACCAGAGGAGCCCCCTGCTCCACTTGGGTCCCCCGCTCCACAAACGTCTCTTGAACAATTCCCTCCCGTTTGCTGGCCACATCCGAGTCTTCGTCCGCCGCTAGGTTGCCCGTGACTTGAATCGAGGCTGTCTTCGAGGTCTCTTCCACCCGTACCGTCGCCACGGAGATGGGCTCCGGCTCAGGCTTTTCTGCCCCAAGTTGAGCGCGAGCCCCGTTGCCACCGCAGCCAGTCAGCCAACAGGCTGCAACAACCATCATACCTAACCATCCCCACCACCGTATGAGCGCTTTAGAAAGCACCGGACTTGCCTTTCCAATCAAGGTGATACGGGTCTCGCGACTACCTCACCATCCAAAGCATAAGACACTTCTAAAACCTAATTATTCGATGGCTTAGCGAGTTCCCCAATCCTTTACTCATCCGGGAACAATCAAGATGCGGGGCGTGGTGGCAAGAGCCTCGGGCTTGAGGAATGCTATGCTGGCAAAGCTCACCAAGCACGTGCGGTCTTCGCTGTTGGCTTGTTGGTATGTCAGCACACGGGGGGTAGCCTTACCCTGTAGAATCGAAAGGGTACAATAAATCGGAGCAATGCTACAAACTTGCTGAGCATTCTGGTGAGGGCGGAAGACGTCGAAGAAGCGATCCGGATCCCCCAATTCGATGGCGCTCAGCACCGCGCGGTCGCCACTCTCAATCTCATGCTCTCGCTGCTCGTCGTTTAGTTGCGGGTGGCCAAATTGCGGGCCACAGTGCGACAGATCCACGCCGGCAATAAGTCCGACGTTATCGCCGTGGCGCTCAAGGATCCTCCGCAAAGCACCACAAAACGCCGCAATCTCTTCATCGTCCGAGGGGCGCTGTCCATCGAGGAGAAACTCCTCAAAACTCCCGACAAGAATCGGGACGATTTTCGGGCATGCACTCTCGCCAAAGATATGCCGCAAGTAGATCGCTTGGAGCTCGATGGTGTGCTCGGTAGCGTGGGCGTACTCATCGCGGAAGAGCTCGCCCGAGAACTCTGCCGCTATCTCCTCAAGCAGATCCCGATCCGTCGCGACCGTTCCCAACGGCGTCTCAAAATCCTTGCGGGTTGCGACAAACCGATGGCTGAGCGGGCGATGGCACGTGCCAAGGACGATCCACGTGCGGGCTTGGATGCCGTGCTCTTTCAATGCGCGATAAGCCCATGCGTAGGCAGGCCCGCCGCGTTGATAGTCAATATGAGGAGCCATAATCGCGCGCACAGACCGTGGTGGAAGGTCCAGCTGGGCCGGTGGCCCTTGCGAAGCTCGAGCATGACGCCGCAACTCTTCCGCTAAATCTTTAATCAATGCGAGGCGGTCTGCGCCTTCGGCACGGTAAACCACCGGAGGCCGCACTTCAAGCTTTGCAAATTCTTCACGCTTGCGAGCAAGGGCTTCTGCAAACCTGGGGCTTTGCAGGAGCAGTGCTTCGTCGAGCTGACGCGCCATTTTCTCGAAAACACTGGGCTGAATCAGCTGCCCCGTAGCTCGCGTCACCATCTGTGCCATTTCTGCGCATGTGGTCCGCCCATTTGCGAGTTGGAGAAAAATGAGCAGTAGCGGATGAGCGGACAGGACCGCTGTTCCCTCAAGAACCCCCATCGGGTCGCGCACCAACAGGACTTGCTGGCCTTCGTATTCGCTCGGGATAAACTCCAAGGCGCGAACAGCCGGGGTTTCGAGCGGAAAGACGGGTATGTCGTCCGGCGGTTGTTTTGTGTGCTTAGTCATGGGTCTCTTATGGTAAGCGCAACCATTCAAGGTTGCCCATATTCACGAAATTCAGGAAGCGGTCTGCCCAAGGCGTTTGGCGCATCGCCGGCATTGAGAGGCCCAAGGTGTGCCTTCTTTCACCAATAGGCCGTTTTTCATTGCTGTTCAGTCTTCGCTTTCGCCATATGTGGGAAGCGCCACTACAATACCATGGGGGAGCCACCTCATGAAAATCTGTCTACCCACCCAAAGTGTCTCTTCCCTCACGACCTTCATACTCGTTTGCGTCTTTGCAGTGCTCGGCGTCCCCGCCACACCGCAACCAGCCTGCAAGCGGGCCGAAATGATTTCGCGTGCATCGGATGAACTTCGTCAGCGGGTGCGAGAGGCGGTGGAGAAACGTCGAGCGATAGAAAGCGAGCTCGCGGAAATCGAGAAACAGATGCAGGAAGTGGAGGGTAGGCGACGCGAGCGAGAACGCGAACTCCTACCCGATTATGATCAGGAAATCCAGAAGTGGCAAGGGGCGACAAGAGAACTGACGGAAATGATTAACCTTCTCTCGGTGGCTGGATGGAACTCGTTCATGCGACGTTTCGGCCATATGTTTGTTCACCCTCCCAAGCCAAAAGAGCATTGGATCGAGCAACAACGCGTCGCTCGCACACGACTCGCCAATGTCGCTCGAGAGAAGATTCCCCGTCTCAAGCGAAGCATCCAAGCAACCAAGCAAAAAATTACAAACATCGAAAACCAACTCTCAGGACTGGAGCAAAGTTTAGCTGAAACCCGGGACAGACTCAAAGCACTGGGGCCTCAACCTCCAACACCTGGAAAACAGAAAGACTGGGCAACCCGCCGCAACGCACTCAGCCGGAAAGCTAAGAATCTTGAGGGAAAACTCAAGAACCAGCGTTCCGAACTGGACCCACTGCTTACCAAACACAAAGATACACTGAAGCAATTAGAAGCCAATTGCGCCCTGTGGGAGCAACTGGATGCAAAAAACCAAAAGGCGCTTCATCATCTTAACGTCCTCGCTCACGAGTCCTCCTCTGACAGCGTCATGGAGTATATCGGGCAGTATGGCGAGCTCAAAGATCTGCAAAAGGATGCCTCAGATCCAGAACTTGTAAAAAAGGCTGCTGAGCTTTCGCAGGCGCAACTCGAACAGATTTTAAGGGAAGAAGAGCGACGGCGTGCCGACGCATCCGCAGCCGAATTCATTATGGGCGGGGATCCCTACGTGATGTTGAGTGGGGACGCCAACTCGATCCTCGCCGAGCTGGATCCGCTTGCCAAGGTGGATATCCTTATTCGGCGCCGGGAGATTTTTCAGCAAATCTTATCGGACACCAAGCGACTGCGGGAGCAACGATATCGGGAGTTAGCCGACGAGTGGGAGCCTTTTAACAAGGAGATTGCGGCACTGCGCGATCAGCAGCAAAAACTGCAGAAAGCACGCGATGCAGCTCAGCATGCGTGGCTTCGGAGCTACGCTGGCCTCCAAGCGGTCGATTCGCGCCTTTACGAGGCGATGCGGGAGTGTGAGAAACAACGTGCTAAAGAGAAGCCCCGCATCGTCTCAACGAAAGGATCTCGTCACCGCAAAAGTGCCATTGCCCAAATCACCACAACCGGGTTAGCCATCCGCGGCGGTGGTTCGTTTCCTGAAAAGGGTGTCGATCAGCCATGCGAGCCACCGATTGTGGTTGGTGAAGTGCGTGTCCCCTCAGGCGGGAAATTTCGTGCTCACATCTTGGGAACACCACCTGTCCCACCCAAGTGGAGCCTGTATAATACGAATAGTAGTCTGATCGTCCAGTTCCTGCCGGAGTTGGGCTATGGCTTGGGGGAACCCGAAACGCTTTTGTCGCTGTCGGGCCAAACCAAGGACAACGATCTGCGTGGCGAAGCGTCGTGGTACGGGGCCGGCGTTCTTCGCGCGATTGCTGGTGCACCGCGCGGCAGTGGCCCCCTGACCGGACAATGCTTCGGGCAGAGCTTTACTGCTGAAGTGAATGTGGTTGAACTGTTTGCCTTCGAGCCCGCGCTGGCGGGGGAGACCTTGGAAGTTGGGGACGAGATCCAGACCGAACGCGATGGCCAAGTCTTGCTCCAAACGCCCGGGGGAGCTACCGCGACGATCGGCTCGGAAACGCGCGCCGTGATCCAGTCCGAGTCTCCCGAGAACCTCACTCTGACGCTTCTTTCCAGCAAGGGAGATAAAGGGGGCATACGTGTGAAGGAGCCAGAACCCTCCACACAGCGGATTGCCGTATGGTGCGGCAACCATCTGGTGCGGCCTTTTGAGACCGACTACGTGGTGAGTGGCGATGGTCAGACGACGCACATTGCAGTTCTTGCCGGCAAGGTAGAAGTGACGACAGGCACACAAAGCCCGGCAGCAACGGTGACGCAAGGCCAACAGCTGACCCTCCCCCAATGGAAGTTCTCGTCGATTGATCCCAAGCTTGCAACCAAATGGCAAATCAGCGGCTTAGAGCCCGACGAGGTGGCTCTCAACGATGCAGCCACCACGTATTCGACCCTCAGCTTTTCCGGTGAAGACCTCTTGCGCACGTGGACTTTCCAAGATCCTGACAATGATTGCAGCACAACGATCGCCGATGAACAGACAATCCTTGTCGAGGTCCCTGACGGCAACGAGTTCTGGGGTCATCGCACGAGTAGTCCCCGCCTGCTACGAAAGGTCACAGGGGACTTTGTCCTTGAGGCCACCGTTGATTTAGTCACTGCCGCAAAACACTTCGCGATTTTGGACTTTGTTGCTTATTCACCCGCGAGCTACAGCGGACACCTTGCTTCGCAGATGGCCCGCGACGGCATTGGGGCACACTACCAGTTACTCACGTCCCTTCTCCAAATCTGGGAGGGCACGAAACGGGCGCCAGTTGCCGAGCCGCCAGAGAAGTGGCAGTCCCTGGAAACCACGCAACCCCTCATGATCCGGGTTGCGCGCCATGGTAATGTCTGGCGCTACAATTGGAGTCTCGACGGGCACACCTGGTGGCTGGGAGCAGAGAAACAACTCTCTCTGCCCGAGACGTTATGGATAGGCTTTCTTTGGAAGAGAGTAGCGAGCGACGGTTTGCGTGAGACGCCCGCGTTTGGGTTTTTGTCCGAAGTCCGCTTGCAGACAGCTCCTCTTTACGAGCTCTTTCCTGACGGCTGGGATTGCATCGCCTACGACGGAAGTGCGTCCTTCACCCCCACCTCGGTCACTCTGACCTTAGCGGAGGATCGGCTCGGCGCGGTTCGGATGCGGCGACCAGAGCCCCTACTCGGTGATTTTGACATTGTGGTGCGCTACACCCTGCGCAATTGGCAACACGAGGCAGGCCAGAGCCGCTCGGCCAGCGTTTTTGTTTCTGATCTCACCGATCAAAACATGGGCTACGTGGCAATCGAAGAACGCTATGGCCTCCAGCGAAGCGTCTCGACCGACTTGCGAGATCGTGGCCGCTGGACGGGTCGCCGTGCCCATAAGATTCAACGCGACGATGGCTGGCTTCGGATTCGTCGTGAAAACTCACGATTCAGCGCGTGGCACTGGGAACAATGCGAATGGGTACCAGTGGCTGAGGCGTTTGACGGCATACTCACCGGGCCCGTGACCCTCCAGTTCCTCATTTCTAACAAAACTGAAGCACGTGTTCCCGCCCCCCTCGAGGCGGATTTTGAGATCGTTTCCGTGGGCGATCCACGTGAGGAAGATGTCGCTACCCCGAGATCTCTCGTGTGTGACTTTCTGACCGAGATAGATCTGCCCAGCAGCGTGAGCATTCTTGCCGCTGGGAAAAGCCGGTACTGGCGAGCTGCTGCGCCGTTAGGACGTATGTTTTTTGGCCCCGATGGCAGCGCGTTCTTATTCTCTGCTCCCGAGAGGGGAGATGGCTTTTTAATGAAACTTTCCCCAACGGGTGTTACCAAGCATTTGCTTACGACGGATACACTCGCCGGTCGAAACCTTAAAGCAGGTCTATTCCACCCCGATGCTGGGGTATGGTTTACAGTGGACCTGTGCTACGAATGTGGAAACCGCCACGGTGGACTTTTCTGGTGGCAGCCCGGCGGCCCCTGCGTGCGGGTTCCTCTCGAGCCAGCGCTGGGAGGCCTGACAGACCTTGTGCCGTGCCCAGAAGGTGGTGTTTGGGTCTCGGACTTTGAACAAGACGGGATTTGGTATCTGGCGAATCCGGAGTCTCCAAAGCTTGAGCCCGTTCAAATGAATCCTCGTCTGCCCGGCATTCTCCAGCTCGCTTACGAGCCACGGCGGCGGGTGTTTTACGCGTTGAACACGAGCGAGGCGCCCGGCGGCGGCATTGCGGGAGTCTACGAATTGCCCCGCGCCGGCGGCACGCCCCTCCTTCTTGCGAAACAAGGCCCAAACCAAAGGTGGGCGGCTCTGGCTTACGGTGGCACCGGAGCTTTCGGCGACGCACTCTACGTCGCGGACAACGCCCTTGGGGTCGTGTGGCAAATTCGACTACGCGATAAGACAATGACACCCTTGATCATGGGGCTGAATGCCCCCACGGCCCTCGGCATTTCGCCAACCACCCACGAGCTTTACGTCGTCTGCGGGGCTGGACGCGAAGTCCTCGCCTTCAAACCCACGCAACCACTGGCCAACGAGGAGCTCTCGCCCGAGGAAGGCCGCCAAGGCCCCACAACTCAGGTCTCGCCCCCGAAGCAGGGGCTTCCGCCTTCTTCAGGTGCATCGGCGGCGCCTCCAGCAGTGACGAGCCCGCCCCGCCCTACGAGTGTGACTTCGTCGAAGGCTGATGCCCCGCCGACCCGTTCCATTCAGGATCAAGGAAAGCCGGTATCCACATTCCGCTTGTCGCAAAAGACAGACAGTTGGCTGCTTCTTGCTGAATCTCCTCGCAATCGGTTCATCGCGGATCTCGAGGTCACTTGCCTAAAACCCGGAACAATTCTCGACACGATAGGAATCAACGCGGCGCCACGCGGCTCGTTCTCCCTCGCGGTCGGGCCAGATGGGCGAGTCTATTTCCAGATTTACGATCCTAAGGCCCAAAGCAGCGTGAAGATCGCGAACGGCTGGCACGTTGTCACGTCCACCCGCAAGCTCCAATGGGGCACGCCTGCACGCATCGTTGCTATGTTCGACCGCGGCACTTGCTCGCTCTACTTGGACGGCAAGCTAGAAAAACTTGTCGAGGTTCCGACGGCACTTTCGGGAAAACCTGTCTACTTGGGTGACTATCCGGGCGACGAAAACTGGGGCCCGCGCTACAACATTCACCAGGCAATGATTGGCACAGTGAGGATTCACCAAACTTCAGAGATTGGGGCCTCGCCTCGTTTAGAATAGGCTCATTGTGTGGAGCTCGTTAGGGGGATCGGCTACCCCGTGATCGGACGTAGGGCAAGATGCACCCTACTGGGGAGGGGAAACACTAACATTGGTTGAGTGCCGGCCCAATTTCCACCCCAGCTCCGTAAGAAGCGCAGCTCTGTGACTCTCCACCAAGGTAGATCAGGAACGCTCGGCTCTGCCCACCCCTCAGAGAAACCCGCATAGAAGATGCGTGCCACGCCTACCTCTGATGGGGTGTCGACCCAAGTTTGGCCGCTCCGGATCGGCCAATTCGTCAGAGGCGCTAATTCGTGATCTCGATAAACTGGCCATATCTAACAGCAGAGGACAAAAAAATGCGCGGAGAGCGGATGCTCTCCACGGGCCAAGTTGGACTCCCAAGAATTGGAATAGTTACTTCAAATCGCTGAGTGCAGCGCCAAAGTTAATGTGAAACACTTCTCCATCTATCACTAACGCGGGGACAGAACGAACACCACTCTGTTCCGCCTCCGCGATGCGGTCCCGAGCTTGCCCCAGATGGACAACCTCGACTTCGTAGCGTTCGCTGTCGAGAGCACGCGCCAGACCTTGCTCCGCACTTACACAGACCGGGCAACCCGCATGATAGAAGATCGCTCGCTTTTTCATGATGCCGTCTCCTTTCTTTGTTGTGATTCTGCTTGTGGGCCACTGCCAGTTTTTGATATTCTAAAAGATGATTGCGAGGGAGTCAAGATAGCACATTTTGGTAAGCAAGTTACCCAATGGTGAGGTCTTCAAAGCAATCCGCCCACAGCCACGCAGCAGTGCCATTTCGGGTCGCGGCGGTGTTGGAAGAGGTTTTGGGATGCAAGTGGTCCCTTCAAATCTTGAGCCTTCTCGCCATGGGGCCCCACAGGCCAAGCAAGATCCAAAAGCATTGCGCGGGATTATCTGCAAAAGTCATGAATGAACGACTAAAGAAACTAACGCACTACGGTCTTGTGGAGCGCCAGGTTTACGGTGATAAGCCCCCTTTGAGGGTCGAGTACCGTCTGTCAGAATTCGGAAAGAAATTCGCTACCATTCTGGACGCGCTCCAAGCTCTTGAACGAGAGCTCGCCGGCGCTCCTGATTGCGCGTGCGAATCTGAACCCTCGGGTAGCAACTTGGCGTAAAACTGTTGAATGGGTTCCATCCGCCAAGCCACTCAATAAGGCACGAAACCGCAGTGTCCGAAGGTAAGTGCACCGTCCGAAAGCGACAAAGAGAGAAGATTTTATTGCCATGTCTCAGGTCTTCCACCTGTTGTAACCCGGCTGAATTGGAAGCTTGTACGACTGCTCCCCCGCTTTGATACGCTGGTGGTAAGTATAAGCATGGGGTACGGCTGACCTCCAACCGCTCTAAATGCGGAACAACACTGCTCCGAAACATGCGCTCCATAATGCTTCCCAATACCACTAAGAACTAACCCATACGGCAAGAGCACGTTTAACCTTGAAAAGGCCGGCGGACCCTGGGAGAAATTAGAAAATCTAACTGAGTGCCGGAGAAAGACGTTTACTCACCGTTAGGACGCGAACATGGCGTGGCCATCATGAAACGCCGCAAAAGACCTGGCCCTGTCGAAACGACCGTAAGTCTTGCCTTAATGGTGTGCCTAGGCCTGGTGGCAATTGCGGTCTGGCAAAAACAGTTTCATTATAACGAATCCATCTTTCACATCGATTTTTCATCGCAGACCGCCGAGCACAAGGAACGTTCGCAGCCCATCGATCAGGATCTATGCGCCATCCCGCTTGCAGACTTGATCACCACGAACACGGCGCCTCTGAGTTCGCGCGAAGAATTTGGGCGCGAGAACCTGTCGGACAAGATTGATGGGCGCGCCGAGCTCTATCTCGACCTCGGCTTCGTAAAGCTTTTCTGCCAGCGATTCGCTGTCGCAAATGCTACGGACCAATGGTTCGAAGTGTTTGCCTACGACATGGGTAACCCCACAAACGCTTTTGCAGTATATAGCGCCCAACGACGCGCAGGAGCAGCGGTTCCAGAGATCGGGCCGCTCGCGTATGCAACCGGCAACGCGGTCTTTTTTGTCTCTGGGAAGTACTATGTGGAGGTGATCGGGGCGACGGACGCCGAGAGGTTGCAAAGCGCGATGCGAGCGCTTGCCATCAGTTTCGCCCGCAGACTCCCCACCGAAAAAGGAGATCTTGAGGCGGTCAACTACCTGCCGAAGGAAGGTCTCAGGCCCGAAACGATTAAGCTTATTTTGAAGGATGCGTTTGGCTACGACAAGCTCGATCGCGTGATTACGGCGGATTACTCCGTTGAGGGGACAACAGTGACCCTATTTGTAAGCAAACGCGCGAGTGCGGACGAAAGTACGCAGTTGGCTCAGGCTTACTACCAGTTCCTGAAAGAGGAAATGGGGGCAGACGCACTGACGGCGGAGCAGGCGAGCCGTCTGCCAAGTGGCGTGTTGGGGGTGAGCGCGCTCGGGCAATTTGAACTTGTCGGCAGCCACGGTCCTATACTATATGGAGTCCATGCCTCGCCCTCATTCGAGGCAGCATGCCGTGTCCTCGAAGCGTTTTTGAAAACAACGGAGTCTACACAACCATGACGAAACCAGAACATCCGAGGGACGCGGAACGAATCAGTCGGCGGCGTTTCCTCATGCAATTGGCTCAAGCTGGCGCCGCGATTGGAGCGGCATCGCTCGCCACCTACTACTTCTACGACCCTGTCGGGCCCACAGGTCAAATGTCCGCGCCCCCCCTGACTCAGCTACCGGATTTTAGTATCGCGGACCTGCGAGGCAAAATGGCCATCGCGCAGGGGAGCAAACGCGAAAAGTCTCTCGAGGCCGCGCTGGAGTCTTTGGGTGGAATCAGCCGTTTTGTGAGCCGTGGCGACGTTGTGCTCATCAAGGTCAATGCAGCCTTTGCCTCGCCAGCGATGCTGGGTGCTACGACCCATCCCGATCTGGTGCGCGCAATCGTCACGTTGTGCCGCAAAGCGGGGGCCCGCGAGGTGCGGGTGGCCGACAACCCCATCAACGACCCAGAAAGTTGCTTTCGTCTCAGCGGAGTCGGAGCCGCAGCGGAAGAAGCTGGCGCACGCCTTATTTTGCCACGCCCCAACGCTTTCCGCCAGCTCACCCTCGAGAACGGACAACTTATCCGCAATTGGCCGGTGATGACGGCGGCGCTGGAGGGCGCGACAAAGGTCATCGGCGTGACCCCCGTCAAAGATCACAATCGCGCTGGCGCCTCCATGACGATGAAGAATTGGTACGGCTTACTGGGAGGCCGCCGCAACACGTTCCATCAGGATATCCACACGATCATCACCGAACTTGCAATGCTCATGCGCCCGACGTTTGTCGTGCTGGACGGCACCACGGTCATGGTCAGCAACGGCCCCACGGGCGGCTCGACGGCAGACCTGCGCGAGGCAAACACCCTTGTGGTAAGTACGGATCAGGTAGCTGCGGACGCCTTCGGAGCCACGCTACTCGGGCGTACGGTGAGTGATTTGCCCTATCTGGCGCGAGCGGAGGCGGCTGGCTGCGGCACCACAAACTTCAATTCTCTGAACCCCATCCGCGTGGAGGTTTAACATCATGAGAATCGTCATCGTCCGGCGGATAAGCCAAGTCTTCTTCTTGGCCCTCTTAGTGTGGTTTTGCATCGTTGCAAATTTCGGTACGGAGTGGTGGCAGCTTCGTGGCTGGCCAATCAATCTGATCCTCCAACTGGACCCGTTGGTTGCGATTGGAACACTCCTAACCACCCACACGCTTTACGCAGGATTGGCGTGGGCGTTGGTCACCATTATTGTCACGATCATTTTTGGCCGAATCTTCTGCGGGTGGGTATGCCCTTTTGGGACGCTCCACCAGTTCTTTGGCTGGCTGGGGCAATTGCCACGCAACCATAAACAGAAAATCGAGGCGAATCGTTTCCGGCGGGCACAGGTCATCAAGTACTACATCCTGCTTGTGTTCTTGGGCATGATGTTGTGGCCGTGGGGGCGAGACCGCATCTTGCAATCCGGGTTATTGGACCCGATTCCATTCATCCACCGATCCGTGAACATGGCCGTACTGCCCGCCGTGGAAATGTTGCTTGGCAAATCGCTTTCCACGGCACCACGGCAATACGAGGGCGGATGGGTGCTCGGTGCCCTCTTCTTTGCGACCATTTTTGCAAATTTCTATATCCCGCGCTTTTACTGCCGCTTTCTTTGCCCCTTGGGTGCGTTGCTTGGGCTCTTCGCGCGGATTTCGCTTTTTCGAATCGCGAAGAATGCACGCAAATGCACAGATTGCACGCTGTGCGAGCCGGCATGCGAAGGAGCTTGCGATCCGGCTGGCTCCATCCGCATCAGCGAGTGCCTGATGTGCTTCAATTGCTTGGATGATGCGTGCACAAAAAAGTTCCTCGAGTACCGGATCCGGGAATCCGACGGTGGTGAGGTGAAGTTGCCTCCGGACCTGAGGCGGCGCGGAGTGCTCGCTTCGCTGGGTGCAAGTCTCCTCGCTGTGCCGATGATGCGTCTCAACGGCAGTGTCCACACGAATACAAATCCGCTATTGGTACGTCCCCCCGGCAGCCTACCCGAGCCGGAATTCCTGCAACGCTGCATCAAGTGCGGGGAGTGCATGCGCGTTTGTCCCACAAACGTGCTTATGCCGGCTGGGCTGGATCGCGGATTTGAGGCACTCTGGACACCGGTATTGAATTTCCGCATCGGGACGAGCGGATGCATGCCCAACTGCGTTGCGTGTGGGCACGTCTGTCCTACAGCTGCGATTCGCCCCCTCACCGTCGAGGAAAAACGCGGTGTGGGGCAGTATGCGGAACAAGGGCCCATCCGCATTGGGACTGCGTTTGTGGACCGCAGCCGCTGCCTGCCGTGGGCACTCGATACTCCTTGCATCGTGTGCGAGGAAGTGTGCCCAGTTACGCCAAAAGCGATTTTTGTGCGTGAGGAGTATCAGATCATACGTGAGGGGGTGTTCCACGTCGAAACAATTCGCGGCCGCGAAGTCATCCTCAAGAATGCCAAATTGCCGGTGGGGCGTTATGCTACGGGTGACTACTTCCTCGCGCCACTGGACCAGCGTGAGGCGCGGCTACAAATCACCAATCAAACAACGAACAGTCTCATCCTCGCAGGCGAGCCCGCCCAGTGGGGCGAGGCTCAGCGAGTCGCGATTTTGGTGCGCTTGCAAAGGCCACACGTGGAGCCCAATCTGTGCATCGGCTGTGGCATTTGTGAGCACGATTGTCCGGTGAGCGGATTGCGCGCAATCCGCGTGACGGCAGAAAATGAATCCCGGAATCCCGCCAGCGCACTGCGCTTGGCAGAAAGGAGTCTGAAACTATGAAAGGCAAGCAACAGATCAATCGCCGCGAGTTCCTCGTGGGGGCAAGCGCCCTTGGGGTCAGCGTGCTTGCGGCAGCTCCTAAAGTGTTCGGTGCCATCGAAGAGCCCTCGAGCACCACAGCGCCGGCGACCACCTCGGAAAAATCGGTGCAGGTGCCGGCAGATGCGAAAGTCCCAAAGCGTAAATTCGGCCGCACGGGTGTGGAGGTCTCCATCCTGTCCCTTGGTGGGATGTTTGATATCCCGAACAATCAGCTCATGCTGAAAAAAGCGCTCGATTGGGGAGTCACGTATTGGGACACGGCCGATTGCTACGGCAACGGCAACAGCGAAATCGGCATCGGGATGTTCTTCGAAAAAATGCCCGAAGCCCGCAAGCAAGTGTTCCTCGTCACGAAAAGTGACCGGCGCGACCCCGAAGGAATGACCGAGCTGTTGAATCGCTCGCTCGAGCGCATGAAAACCGATTACATCGACCTCTATTTCGTGCACGGCGTAAGCAAGCGCGACGAAATCAACGACGAAACCCGCAAATGGGCTGAAAAAGCGAAGGCGGAAAAGAAAATCCGCTTCTTTGGCTTCAGCACCCACTCCAATATGGAAGACCTTCTCGAGTATGCGGCGACACTCGGGTGGATTGACGGCATCATGGTCAAATACGACTACCGACTGATGCACAAAGACCGCATGAAAGCCGCCATCGAAGCGTGTGCAAAAGCCGGGATCGGTCTCACCGCAATGAAAACGCAGGGCGGAGGGCCTGTGCGCACGGATACTGAGGCGGAACTCAAGCTTGCCGGCCATTTTCTGCAAAAAGGACTCACGCCCGCCCAAGCCAAGCTCAAAGCGGTTTGGGAAAATCCGATCATTAGCGCGATTTGCTCCCAGATGCCGAACTTGACAATCTTAAAAGAGAACGTGGCTGCCGCACTCGACGGGACAAAACTCACCACCGCCGACTATGAGGCCTTGCGCGAGTATGCTGTCGCAACAGCCTCGAGCTACTGCGCAGGCTGCCGACACATCTGTGAGGAGCAAGCAGGATGTCCCGCACCCGTGGCCGATGTACTCCGCTATATGATGTACGGCGTCAGCTACGGCGACTACGCGCTCGCACGCGATAAGTTTGCTGAGCTTCCTCTCGACGTTCGAGAGCAACTGCGCAAAGCCAATCTGAGCCGCGCCGAGGCACTTTGCCCACAAGGACTGCCGATCAGCCGTGTCGTTGCCGAAGCATTCAGTAGGTTGGCGTGATCGCGGACGTAACAGGTGAACGGATTGCGGTAGCCCTGAACGTGAGGTGATTGCCCAAGACGCCACGGCTGGTGGCACAGGCAACACGCGGCAATCCAGCGTGTCGTTCGCACGGGCACTCCCCACGGCTGGGGGCTTCTTTCAGGTAAAGCTAACCGCGGTGTGCTATCGATCGGTCGATTTAGGACGTCGGATTCGCCCACGGTTATGAATTCCGCCTGAGGCACTCGCAGCTCCGCGGAAGCTGCTGGGACACCCTTTCTCAGTGACAGGGGCCCAGACACTCGTTACATCTTGGAAGGAATCGGGCAGTGCGTATCGTCTGCTTTGGTGTGGGCGATTCAATGCATTATGAGTGCCAGTCCGACTCAAGCGCCACGGGTATTTCGATAAGTTGAAACAGGTTATTGCCAGAATTCCGCCAGATTTGGTGGGAGCGACCCTCGGTGCGGCCGTGGCTGTCGCACTGTGGTACCCTGCTCTGAGTTCGCCGCTGTGGCAGGAAGATTATGTATGGCTTGCTCAGGCGCGACAGGGAATTCGGTGGCCGGGAGTCGGCAACACGCTTCTCGGCGGAGGTGGGCTTTTTTGGCGTCCGCTGAGCGTGGGGATCTACTGGCGGCTTGCTGTAGCCCTCACGCATGGCCACCCCGCCGCTCTTCACGCCTTCGGGCTGGGCATCCATTTTTTGGCTTTCACTGCGGTGGGGCTCTTTGGCGCACGGCTTGCGCATGTGCTTAGGGGTGCGGACTCTTCCAGAATGCGCGCAGCCGCGGCCGGCGCATTCTTTTACGGAGCGCACACGGCCCATTTCTTACCAACGCACTGGGCATCCTGCCGTCAGCAGACTCTCCTCGTTTTCTTTGAAGCTGTCGCCCTCACGGCTTGGCTTGCACTCATCCGAACCTCGGGGCCCCGTCCTCAGCAGAAGTTCAGAATTTGGGGGACGCTCGGCGTTTGCATTTGCGCTGCCGTGGGCGCGTTCGGATCTACGGAGGCAGCGTTAACCCTGCCATTGCTGGGCGCCATCGTATGGTCTGCCATTCCGCCGAGCCAGAGGCCGCAGCGGCTCACAAGCTCGCTACCTGCGACTGCGGCAGTCGTCGGGGTGGTTTCTGTGGCTTTGGCTTGGGCTGTGATCCGCTCTCAACTGGTCGTTCCAGCCGCACCAGAATCTCCGTACGCACTTAAGGTGGGTTGGAACATGGTGCGGAATTTTGTAGGGCTCCTCGCTTTTGCCGTCGGTCTCCCACGCGAGGGGGTGCGGCTTCTTCAAACACCGGGTTCCGCGGCAGAAGGTGTGGCCGCGATTGCGGGATGCATCCTCATGCAGGCAGGAACCATCGGCGCATTGGCGGGTGTTGCGCGCCGGTATCGGCTCAAGCTCGTGGATCCCCAACGAGCGCTTCTCGCTTGGGCTTGCTTCACGCTGGTGGCTCTGGCCCCCTACGTGCCTCTTGCACGTCAGTGCTATGCCTACTACGTCCTCCCTGCGCTCTTGCCGTATGCGGTGCTTGCGGCGCTGGCGGGCGGCGTTGCTCCCTTGCGCGTACTCGCAGTACCGGCGACACTTGCGATTGCGGCGGCGGCTGTCATGACGTGGGTCGAGCACACCGCGCCTTACCCTGCCACACTCGCAACTGCTCGGCAAGCGGCTGAAACACGTGCAAGCCTGCGCGAACAATTCCGACGTTTGCCTCCAACGGACCGTGTTGTGATTGAGTGTGGCGACGATCGGCTTTGGCTGTTCATGGGGTGGGAGCCGGGGGTCGCCGACGCACTCGCCATCGAGCCACGAAGAATTGTGCGCGTTAAAGAAACCACCGCCCCCCAATCGCACTCGCCCCGCGCCCGCCTTCTCCACGCCGCCCCCCCTCCTACTGTGCTAAGAACTGGCCAATAGCGTGCATCGCCGCCTTAGTCGAGTACCGTATCGACGGCGGGAGCATCGTCACGATGTGCGGGCATTTTTTCTTTACGCGTCGGAGAAGCACAGTGTGAGACACCCGCCACTCCTGCCTCATACCCTGAACAATCGTCTACTACTAAGCGGAACAGAGCGCCAAGAATCGAATCACCGTGATTCAAACTTGGGGAGAAAACCACGAAAACATCAGAACCTCTCTGTGGACTACCGTACCGGTGCCAGCTCAGCTGTGGTTTCGCATACGCCGACGACCGAGCCCCAACCACAAGCGCTCTCTATAAAGGCCAGACGTAGTTGCCCTCATGACGCAGATCCGAGTCGCAAGATGGGCAAGTGAGAGTGTCCTCCGACTCAAAAGGCGTAAAATAAAACTCGTTTTCGCAGATCGGACAACGGGTTTTTCCGGCTGACCGCCAACGATAGCGCATGGCCTTCAGCTTTGCCTGCACATCGGGCCGCAACTTGTAGAAATAAAACCCAAACAGCGAGCGCCCAATCCAATAAATCCCCAGACACGTAAAGATCAAAATAAAGATTGGCCAACCAACGGGTAAAAGGACCATAAGGAGGAGACCGATGGACCCAGCCGTGCATCCATTCGTCAACCGTTTACTCTCTTCCTCACTCTTGTACTCCTCCCTCAGCTGGTTTTCGAGGTATTCCTCGATTTCCTGCGCAGAGCATCGCGTTGCTAACTGGGCCATAGGATGGGGAGGCGTTTGAGCGGCCGCCCGCCGTAAGCTGGGCAGGGTTAAGGGCTTGCCACACGATGGGGAAAAAACGAAAGTCGCCCTCACAACTCGCGCCGCAATGCGTACAAGTTAACATCAAGCACCTGCCCTCCCGCCTGTCTAAGTGTTACGCCGGACTCGGCCATGACTTTTCGCCTCCAACCCGGCCAGTCGTCGGTCATGAGGAGACACCATCCACAACACTTCGGTTCCCCCTGATTTCTCGTTCAGGACAAGTTCCTCAACCGACATGTGTACGTTATTAGCTTTCTTTGAAGAGTGCCCAATGATTTTGCAACCTGAAGTTCATTTTGCCAAGACGGCGGTTTGGCGCATACCTCGTAACGTTGTGCCCGAACGCAGCAGGGCAAGCGAGATGGCAAATTGTGGCGACCCGCGGCATCTGGTTTTCGAATGCCGGCCGTTGGAACTGCTCTTGGCGCGGCCGCACGCGGCATTTTCTATCCCTCCCTAAGTTGGTCAGAGCCGCCTTCTCTGAGTTCCCCTACCGCTTACTTGCGATCACTTTCGGAAGTCTGGCCCCCCATCGGCATAATCGAGACATCCAAGCCGTCTTCTTTTCTGATGCGCGCGGATGATTTCAAGCGATCGCGCAGAAGCACAAAGAAGTCCTCGTCTTTATTCTTGGCCGGGTTCTTGGCCCGTGCAATGAGTGCAGGTGGTGAGTATCCACGCTCGCACAGCACACGCTGCAACTTTGGCTCCTTGACGATTCGCCGTTCGGCAAAGCCTTCAAGTAATTGTTCCCGCAGCCCCACGTTCTCTTCGGACTCCGGATACCTCTTTTCGATTTCGTCCGCCACCTGAAAGCGAAGATTGTAAGCATTGATCACAACCAACTTTTCAGCGGGTGGATAGTCCGCATCTGAGGCACCTGCCTTGAGCAGCTTGCGGCTTCGCACGGGCCGAATTGCTAAACCGCTCCCGAAGTGGAGTACCTCTTCGACGACTTGGGCAAGAATTTCGATCGCATCCCGGGCTTGATTAGCATGAGCCGTGGAAGACGGAACAGGCATCGCAGAAACGGCGTTCGGCGCCACGTCCTGCGCAACTTGCTCACTCGGCATGCCCTCGCGGGCTTTGTTCTGGTCTTCTGCTACGAGTTGAGAGAAAGAGAGAATCCGGGCGCACGTGACCACACTCAATCCACGACTTGACCACAAGTAGCAGTTACCCGGGATCGGCTCACTGGCGATCATGTTGAGAATGTCCGAGCTGTAGTGAAAATTTGCGCGTCCCAGAGCGTCGAGATCCACCCCACTGAGCAAGTGAAAGACAAAGAAGTTGTCGCATTGCGAAATGAGCTCAACCGGTACTGCGCCGGGTTGCTGAGTCACGATGACGCTCCCCAGTTGGTACTTTCGTCCCTCTTTGAACCATCGCACGAATGGGGAATCCTCACGAGCTTCGCGACTACCTAAGTAGTATTGAGCCTCTTCGAGAACGGCAAGTGTGGGAATGAGTAAAGGCCGCTGGAGGTTTTGATCCTCGCGCGCGGTGGTGTAATGAAGCTGGTTGTTCGCAAAAACTTTGTGCAAAAGCCACCCGCTCAGCCGCTGGGCGTCCGTACTTGAGAGCATGGAGACATCGAGGATGACGATGCCTCCCCGCCGCAGGTGTTCAAACGTGTGCTCGAAGAGGGTGGACTCGCTGTCGTGCAATCGCTGGAGCACGGGAACCACATTGTTGATGATCGCCCCGCAAATCACGTCCTCGCCGTCGGCCCCTTTGATTCGCCGCTGAATGATTGAAGCCACATCATTCGGGTTGGTCCGAAAACGATCCTTCGCCAGCAAATCCACCAAGCATGTCCATGCGCTGCGGTCGAGACCGCGAAGAGTATTGGCAAAGACCGCATCCTGTTTTTCCTCTGGTATCGCATTCGCAACAACTTCCTGAGGCGAAAGATCTTTGAAATTGATTCGACAACGTCCGCCAATGGATTCGCGATATTTGGGGGCAATGTCCTTGCGGTCCGTAAACAAGAGCACGCGTCCGGCGAGCGATGGCAGATCGAGAAGTCCGGGCTCGGACGCATTGCTCATGGCGTACTCCCCCTCTGGATCAATCACAATCGTGCCAACCGATTGCGATGGGTCCTGATACAGGCGCGACAAGAGGACTTTTACAAAATTGGATTTTCCCATCCCTGCCCGCGCAAACACGGCGGAGCGCCTTCCAACCAGCGAATTCATACGCAAATGGACTGGAAAACAACGCCCATTGACTCGCCGAGAACCATCGAAAGCCAGATCACCAATGGCCAAGTAACCAATGTGCGCTCCGATGGGCTCGCCCTCTTGCGCAACGCCCGAAGCAAGGATGCGCAGAACTTTATCCGACGGTAATCCCACAGGTGCCCCCACATGCGGCGTCATGCGAAGAGACGGCGTGAAGCGCACACAGCCGTCCGCCTCTACTGTAACCTGACCCAGCAGGCGCAAACTCACACGGTATCGCAGCCGAGAAACACGAACGGCTTCCGGAACTTCCTGATCGAGGCGCATGAGATCGACCAAATAATCCTCTCCCGCGCTCCCCAGAAGGTCTCCAATCGGATAGGCACGGATGACTCGGCCGAGCACTCCGCAGCGTTTTCCATCGAAATCCTCCACGCTTACGACAAGGTAACCACCTTGAAGCGGAACATGGCGACGCTCACGATAGGGAATGAGAACATCACTCACGACTTCGTAGCGGGATTCTCCGAAGCCCCGGAAAACTCCGAGGCGCTCACGCATCAGGTCATCCATTTCAATGCATCCTCCTACCCTTGTGAAAGCTAATCGCGCCCCAACCGACCGGTTTTCGGCCATTTGTCACGTTGGAAAGCCCAAAATCGAAGCATGCGTTCAAATTCTACTGTAGACAGTTCCTTGCTGAGAGCTTGAATGAGCAAATCGCGCACAATAGTTGCGTCGAAGTCCGAAAGCCGCGACGCCTCGTGAGCCGCACCTAACGGAGCCGGATATCCCGGCGTTGGGAATGTTGTCTGGCACGTCGCCAACACTTCACTGAGCACTGTTTTGACAAGCTCGGGGTCCGCGAACACCCATTCTGGCAGGTCGATCGGAAGCAGCATCCCCAGTTCCTCAGGGCGGGTCTTCAGGAGAACCAATTGCCCAAACCCAAGACGTCGGCCGGACGGATTGCGGGTGAGCTGGGCTTCAACCTCGGCCGGTATCGGGATGAAGCAGTAGTCCGTGCCTCGCACTCGACTGTCGAGGCTCAACGAAAGAGCTAATCGGTGCCACAGAACCGACGATTTGCCAACGCCCACAATAATCGAGCCGTGCTCTCTCCACCCAACCTCCCGCCACCACCGTGGAAGCCGTTCCTGAACGACATCGTTGCGAAGAGCAACTGACCGGAGCATGCCATCGTGCATCACGACTTTGCGCAATTGCGCCCCACCAACCTCTATGCCAGTCACGTGCTCACCATCGTGGGTTTCACAGGCCAATTCCATGAGAACCGCCCACTCAGCAATCTCACGCAACGTGTCCGCTACGAGCCGGACATCACGCGGCATTGGCGGCTGATGGCGCTTCGACGTTTGCCATAATTCCGATAGCTCATGCCACTGGCACTCAAGCCGCTGCACGAACTCGCTCAAAACTTTGTTGGATCTGAAAATCTCCTCCAAATCATTCGCGAGCGTAGTGAGCGGAAAAAACTCGCAGACGTGAACGCGTCCAAGGTCATCTGCCACATGCAATAGTTCGAGGTGAAAAGGCGAGAGTGCGATCGAAACCAAACCGGCATCCGAGGCTACAACCCCACACGCTGGGACCTGCCTCGCTGTGCGCGGAAGCTGGATAACTTCAAGGTGGCTTACGTCACACTGAAGAGTCGAGAGCACTTCAAGCTGATGCTTTGCAGCCTTACGTGCGGATTCCTCAATCCAACGAATATCTATATTCGCTAAGCCCATACCTACCCTGATTCCAAGTCACTGTGAAGCCACAAGCACGAAACCCTGCCTCATGACAAAAAAGTTCTGCAACGCATTTGATTCATGTCGCTTACAGGAGGATTTCGGCAAGCGCAAGTCATGGCAAAAGTAATCTCGCGCCAAGGCATTTCCGAGGGTTTAACAACTCATGGTACACCACAGTTTCTGGAGTGCGCAAGGTTGTGGAACCCGAGATGCGCGATAGGTGAGAGAATCGGACAGAAACAGCGCTAACCCGTCTCGAAAAGGGAAATGGTCGGGGCGACTGGATTTGAACCAGCGACCACCTGAACCCCATTCAGGTACGCTACCAGGCTGCGCTACGCCCCGACCTTTTCACCGATTTTTTAGTGTTTCGCGAGTGCTCTTATTCACAGGCGCGACTGCGATGCAAACGCTGCGCTGAAGCGCTACACGTTTGAGTGTCCCCCCAACGCTTGGGGTCTAATGGATTGCCACGGCTGGCTCGAGGCCGGCCAACGAGCGCAAGACTTTCTTGAGGAGTGTGCCGGCCATGGCGCGGCGATAGTCGGCGCTGCCACGGAAATCGTCGATGGGGCGTACCTCCTGCGCGGCCAACCGTGCTGCTTCTTCAAGCGTTGCCGCATCCACGGGGACTTCGCCTTTCGTGCGGGCAGCGTCCGTCAAGAACTCCGCCGTTTGCGGCGCCACAAGCGGGTAAGGGCCTACGCTCCCAAACGCGACATGAAAGGTCCAATCGGGGCCAACGCCCACCGAGCAACAGACCAGGGAGATGTTCATCGCTCCGCGTTTACCGAGCTTGCGCCACCCCGTGCGCCAAGTGGCAGGAAACGCAATGCGTGAGATCAGCTCGTCAGGCCCAAGCGCGGTCTTGCGATATCCCACGAAAAAGTCTCGCAACGGCATGACACGTGTTTGGGATCGGCTGCGCAGTTCCACCCATGCGTCGAGGGAGAGTAAGGCTGTAGAGCCGTCTCCGGCAGGCGAGGCGGTGGCAAGATTGCCCGCAATTGTTCCACGATTGCGGATTTGCGGCCCGCCCACACTCCGGGCCGCCTCGGCCAAGCAGCGAACCGGTAAGTCCGCCAACCGCGCAAAAGTTACCGCTGGGCCACACACATACGCTTCCTTGTCTTGCAGGTTCGCAAGCAGCGGATCGCGGGAGGGAAGCTGCACACGCTCGAGAAAGTCGAGCCCCTCCACATGGCTCAGATCAATGAATACGTTCGCTGGCGTGCGCCCGTGATTCATGAGCACGATGAGATCCGTTCCGCCGGCGATAAACGCCCCCTGAGCCCCATACTTTGCTTTGAGCGTCAGGGCTTCCTCGATGGTTTTGGGTTGCACAAACATCGTTGGCCTCTCTTCCACGATCAAGACAGAGCTTTTGAGCAAAGGGTTCACGATTTTGTCAACGAATGCTTGCATTTTTTCATTGAAATACGGCACAGAGATTTTTTACAGGGTTGTGTTCCTGCAGTAGCAGGACGAATTGAAGGGAAGAGAGGTGAAATGTATGAAGAAGGGATTTACGCTTATCGAGTTGCTGATCGTGGTGGCCATTATTGCTATTCTTGCCGCAATCGCGGTTCCGAACTTCCTTGAGGCCCAAACCCGATCGAAGGTGAGTCGCGTCAAAGCCGACATGCGGTCCATGGCCACGGCACTGGAGTCGTACTATGTGGACAATAACGCATACCCGCCGTGCAATAACCGTGGAACAGCACTCGGCGACCCAAGCGACAGCTTCACCACCGACAAATACCTCGAGCGTCTCTCGACGCCAGTAGCGTATGTATCGTCGGTGAGCTTCAAGGATCCGTTCAACTACAAGGGCCGCTATAGCGCTGCTACGGCTGCAGCGATCAACGCTCTGACAGCTCCCACGGCCCTGACGGGCTCGGATGTCGCTGCAAAGCTGAACCTGTTGATCTATCAGTCGTGGAACAGCGATCAGCGCCCGGTTGTGCCCGCGGACTCCTTCACCAACCCAGCGTTGGACATGCGGGCGCGTGCGTGGCTGTTGCACTCGACGGGTCCAGATGGTTGCTACTATAACCTCGGCGGCGTTCTCGCCAACGACGGTGTGGACAAAGTCGGCGACTGCGTCAGCTTGCTCTACGACCCGACCAACGGCACGGTATCGCGTGGTAGCATCTTCCGTGCAGGTGGCGCTTCGTACGGCAAGGTGAGCGGAAGCGGCTACGCTGCGGGCTCGGGCTTAGTGAAAGCCATCGACTTCCAGCGGTAATTCGTTGTCTTGGTGAAATCCGTTTCGGTTGGCGACTGGGATTTTCGGAAATCCCAGTCGCCAATTTCTTTGCCAGAGGAATTCTCTTGGTCCTGCCGTGAGAAGCGGCTCACGTTCCCGCTGGTCTCTTTTCCGGAGAACGCTAAGTTTCAGGTCGCGTCTTTCTCGGTTTGAAACTCAGTTTATCCCGCACAAGGCAACTCGTCCTCCACCAATCACACGCTGGCACTACGAAGATCATTTGGGGGCACCTTCACGCCCCATCCTAATCCCCCCGCTCCGGTTGTCTTGGTGGTCAACCAAAAGGGAAGGCAACCGCTTCGTTTTCCTTGCGTGGGAAAGAACTTGCGCCCTATCAAACATGCATGTTTGGGCGTAGGGTTGCATGCTTCGGAGTGCTCGTGACGATGGTTGCGTGCTGCCTCGCGGCGCCGGTGAGTCCCAACCAGCTCACAACGCCGCGTCCGACCATTCGAATTGTTCGCCCAGCAAAAACCGGAGCCCCCCCAACACCGGCGGCAGCCCCTACTAAAAAAGGCCGACAAACGGCTCACGATACGGCGAAGCGAACTCTGCCGCCCCCTTCTCCAGCGCCGCCTGCCCAAAACGTCTCGCCGAATTTCTACGCCGAGGCTGACACGGCAAACCAAGTGGAGCAGGCCCGCAACGCTTCGGCGGTTCGCGCTCAGAAAGGCAGCCGTCCGGCGGAAGCCCCCTCTCCCATCGCCCTACCTACCCCAAAAGCCGGCGTATCGGATTCCGCGGATCGCAAGCTTGCGTCTCTACCGACGGACGCGGTCTCTCAGTTCTCTTCGCTCACCTACGAGCGTACCCGTGCAGTGGTAGCTTCGCTAATTCCAGCTGCGCGCAGCTTCAATACCGATTACCGGACGCGCCCAGCCGGAGCACCGATCCCGCTCGAGCTGCGCGGGCGCGGACTCAATGGACGCGATCTGCCGATTGGTGGTGAGGATGCGTACCGCGATCAGCTTCCTCCCGATTTCATGCCGACGGATCTCGTGCTCGTTCCCGTAGAGTGGTGCTATGCCAATCAGCCGGTGTACTTGAGACGCGAGGCGGCAGAGTCCCTTGTGCGCATGTTTCGTGACGCGGCACGCGAGGGGCTTACCTTGCGGATCTTCAGCGGATACCGCGACATACGGCACCAGCAGCGGATCTACTCCCAGACGGTGGGACGCCGGGGGCGCGCTTCCAGAACCGCGGCTCGGCCGGGTAAGAGCGAGCACCAGCTCGGCACAACTGCCGATGTCACCTCCACCGAACGCTACGTCACCAATCCAGCTTTCGCGAACACCCCGGAGGGGCGGTGGCTCGCCAAAAATGCCGAGCGTTACGGTTGGCGGTTTACGGTGGTCAGCGGCTCGGGTGCACGGAAACGAGTCGTGGAGCCGTGGCACATCCGCTATTTTGGTTGCGCTGGCGCAGGCTCTCCCCCAACGCAGAATGTAGCGGAAACAAAAGCGACAAACCCGCTGCGCACGGTGCTTGACAAAATTCGTGGCAAGTAAGCTGAGTTGTGGGAATTCTGCGGCTTCGACCTCGGTGGTCCCGCGGGGGCACGCCCTGCATTTCATGAACGCCGCTTTCGAATTTGTGGGAGGAGACAATGAGTCAGCGTAGATTCTGTAAGTGGGAGGTTTCCCGGAGCCTTTCTGAACTGATTGTGATCGTATTACTGTTGATACTGTCCCTCAGTGGCGCCCGAGCACTCGCCTCGGATCTTACCTCCGACATCGAAACCCTTATTGCCCAAAGCGGAATTGACCCCAAAGCCACGGTCGCCGTTTATGTGGTGGACGCCCAAACGAGCGAGGTCTTGGTCAATCGCCATGGCGAAAAGCCGATGATACCCGCATCGAACAATAAGCTTTTAACCACTGCCGCAGGGTTGAGCCTGCTTGGCCCCGAGCACCGATTTGTCACCAAGCTTTACACAGACGGGCCACTCACGACTCCCACACTTCCGGGCAATCTTTACGTGGTTGGCGGCGGCGATCCGACAATCTCCGGGCGCTTTGAGCCGAACAAACGCGACGTGACCGCTCCGTTGCGCCGATGGGCAGACACACTTACCTCACTGGGGATCACCCGCATCCGCGGCCGGATTCTTGCAGACGACACTCTTTTTGATGACCAGTACTTCCATCCGACTTGGTATCCGGGCGAGCGTGGAGAGTGGTACGAGGCAGAGATCTCCGCGCTGGCTTTCAACGATAACTGCGTGGACCTGCTTTGGTCGGCCGAGAAGCGGATGCCCGGCGATCTGGCCGACGTCACCCTCAACCCGCCCACTCGGTACGTGCGGCTCCACAACCATGTGCGTGTCGTCGCGAAAGGCCGCTCCGCTGAGCGGTGGTATCTCCGGAAAGCTGGTTCAAATGACATCGTAGCCACAGGGACGCTGACCGTGGGAACCACGAAAGAGGACAGTGCGAGCGTCAACGATGGAGCACTTTACTTTGCCACGGTATTTCATGAAGTTCTCACGAGTGCAGGAATCACGGTGGAAGGCAAGCCCAAGCACGTTCGCCCAACACCCGCAGAGCAGCGCCGCTATAAACGCGTGTTGATTGCCGAACGCGAATCGCCTCCGTTGCGAGAAATCGTGAAGGTCATTAACCTTGTCAGTCAGAATTTTTACGCAGACTGCCTGCTCAAGTACCTGGGGCGCACAAAGCTTGGGGAAGGAAGTTTTGACGCTGGTTGCCGAGTGGTCATGGACTTCTGCCGAAAGCAGCAACTGTACCACGAAGGCCATCGCATGGTGGATGGCTCCGGCCTCGCGGACCGCAACCGCGTGACCCCCCGGCAACTTGTAGAAGTGATTCGCTTTATGGATCAAGGCCCGTATCGCACTTACTGGCGCGAGAGTTTGCCCATAGGCGGCGAACGCGGCTCGCTGAAGAGTCGCTTCCAAGAAACGACGGAAACGCGAACGCGTGCCCGCTTCATCATGGGAAAAACCGGACTCATTGATGAGGTGCGCTCCCTCTCCGGAATCGTGCGAACGGACAGCGGACGCGAGCGCTACTACAGCATCATCGTGAACGGTTTCCGCCGCGATGGACAACGCGTCATTCAGCTCATCGATCGGATCGCTGTGGCCCTCACGCGGGATTAAGTGGCCAAACCCACCTGCGTCCCCCACTCTGTCACCCTCCCTTAGCAGCATGGAGGCTCAGGGGAGGCTGCTTTCGTTTTTCATCGAAAATTTGTTCGGTTTTCCTTGAACCGCCCCTTGACCTATAAAAACTCCAAAGGAAGTCGGGAATCCCAGACCAGTCAGACTGCGCTGGGACCCAATTGTGGAGAGGGTAGGACACAGCAATGATGGGTTTGCATGTTTACCGCCATGTTTTTGGCCGCTTAGGGCTCATACTTTTGCTGCTCCAGAGTGGCACAGCATTCGCCGAAACAGTAAAGGTCTGTGTGATGCGAGACGGTGGCCCCGTATGGATCGAACGAGAGGTGCCAGCCGCGAATCTCACAACACGGGCACCTTTGTCACCTGATCAGGCCTTAGCCGCAAAACTAAAAACCATCCTTCAGGCCCAATTTGCGGGGCCAACAGAGGAAGAGGCTGCCCGCGGCTACCGCAGCATTTCTTCCAAAGTGGTGACACTGGACAACGTGGAAGTGGCCGACGGCGCTTGCACCATCTCCTTGAGCATCTCCCCGGAGAGTTTTGGCGAGGGTTTCACCGACGAGGAGCTCGAGCTTTATGCCGAACTCATGGCTGGTTTAGCCGTCCAGTTGCCAGAAATCCGCTCGATGACTTTTGTAGGCCGACTGAGCGACAGCGAGCCCTATCGCCCACTCACACAACTGGCAAAACCGGCTCCAAAACCTGCAGAGAAGCCTGAAGTGAAATCAGAAACCACGGCAACCAAGGACACCACACCTAAGGCCGGTCAACCCCCAGCGCAAGGGCAGCCCCAGCCCACCGGCGCCCTAACTGGAGCGTCCGTTTTCCTTAGCCCGGGACACGGTTGGTATTACAACTCTTCCTTGGGGCGGTGGGCGACGCAGCGATCCTATACCAACGGACTGATCGAGGACCATAGCAATGGCGAAGCGGTGCTGCAGTACCTCGTACGCTATTTGTGGAACGCGGGAGCGCGCGTGTACACCGTCCGCGAGCGCGACATGAACACCAACATGGTCATTGTGGATAACACTGCAGCAACCTTTACCGGCACGTGGACTTTGGAGACTATCTCATCCGCATACGGTGGAAATCACAGATATGCAACGACCGTGACTGGCTCCCCCACTGCCACCGCCACCTACACACCAAACATCCCTGCCGCCGGATACTATGCGGTTTACGTGTGGTACCGACCGTCTGGCGCTGGCACGACTACTGCAGACGCAAGAATTACGGTCAACCACGCCGGCGGTTCGACGGTCTGGACGCAGGACCAAACCAAGGACGGCTACACGTGGAAATACATTGGCACCTATTACTTCGAGGCAGGCAGTAACCCGGCCACAGGGTCGGTCGTGATCAGTAACCTCAGCTCAACAGCAGGAAATCGGGTGATCGCGGATGCTGTCCGATTCGGCGGTGGCATGGGCGATATCGCCGACAACGTCAGCGGGACCACAAGCGGGAAGCCACGTTGGGAAGAATCCGGACGCTACTACGCTGCTTTCATGGGCAAAAGCGATTGGGCAAGTTACAATACCGTGACCGCGATGCCAAGCTATGCATCCTGGGAATGCGAATCATGGGAATCGAACCGCAGCATCTACGTCTCGTGGCACACGAACGCGCCTAACCCCGGGACAGGCACCGAGACCTACGCCTACGCAAGCGGCGGGTACGATCAGCCATTCGACGGCGTTGCGGGTGGACTCGAGCTGCGGAATTACATCCACGATGAACTCATCAACGACATCCGTGCGGGCTACGATTCGGGCTGGGTCAACCGTGGCAAACATACAAACTGGTACGGCGAGCTCAATCCTTCCTACAACAACAAGATGCCCGCGGCCCTTACTGAAATTGCGTTCCACGACACGCCCGCCGATGCCGCAAAGCTACGGGATCCGGAGTTCCGACGGATCTGTGCCCGTGCCGTCTATCAGGGCATTGTGAAGTTCTTTAACTGGTACAATCCCTCGGCGTTCCCGTCGGCCACACTTTTGCCCGAGCCACCGACGAATTTCCGCGCGGTGCGTTCAGGCCCCAACAGCGTCACACTCTCTTGGAACGCACCCCCCTACAACACGGGAAACAACTTGTTAGGGGACGCTGCCACGGGATACCGTGTGTACAAGTCCACCAACGGTAAAGGCTTCGACAACGGTACCCCAGTATCAGGGACCTCAACGGTCATAAGCGGCTTGACACCCGGGCAGATCTATTACTTCCGGGTCACCGCGACAAACGCCGGAGGCGAAAGCTTCCCGACCGAAACGCTGGCCGTAAGCTGTTACGCAAATGGTGCGAACCCAATTTTGATCGTCAACGGGTTCGACCGCTGCGATGCCGCGATGAACGTTAGTGAGGCCGACCCATACAGCACCGGCATTCTTGCGCGCCAATATTTGTGGCGTATGAACACCTACGACTACGTCATCGCGCATGCGCAGGCAATCAAAGCCTTTGGGCGCGATTTCGATTCGTGCTCCAACGAGGCCGTGCGCGATGGTCAGATCAACCTTTCGAACTACCACACAGTGATTTGGCTCCTCGGCCGCGAGTCGAGCGCAGATAAGACCTTTGATGCAAACGAGCGGACAGCGGTGCAGAATTATCTCAACAGCGGCGGGCGCTTGCTCGTCTCAGGCTCAGAGGTCGGTTACGAACTCGACGGGTTGAGTGTGGCACCGAGCTTCTTCAACTCCGTCCTGAGGGCCGACTACGTGCAAGATTCTGCCGGGACGTACGACGTGGAGGGCGTAACAGGGAGCATCTTCCATGGCCTCTCCTTCTCGTTCGACAATGGCTCCTCAATTTACGATGTGCCAAGCCCCGACGTGATTTCGCCGCTCAATGGCTCGACGGCGGTGCTCCGCTACGCGAATGTGAATACTGTGCTGCTCGATGCTCTCGACAGTGTGAGTGGCTGGTGGGACCCCAATGCGAGCGGCTCGACGGATCCCGGCGTGGACCCGGCTTCGTCCTTTACTCTTGCCAGCTCGCCGGTGCGCCAAGGCACGGGTTCTGGCCGACTCTACTATGTCTGGGGTACGGGGCAGTTCATCCGCGAGTACAATGCCAACCAGCCGGTTTTCCCTGCGAATGCTACCGTCTCAATGTGGGTCTATGGGGATAACTCGAGCAATCAGGTCCGTTTCTGCATTCGCGACAGCGAAGGCACCGGTGAGCTGTTTGTCAGCGACTATTTCACGATTAACTTCACGGGCTGGCAAAAGCTCAGTTGGCAAATTGGGGTGGATCCCACCACGAAATGGGCAGGCACGGGCGATGGCCTTGTGACGGGACCTAACGTGAAGTTCGACAGCATCCACCTGAAGAAAGGCGCCTCTTCGCCCGCTTCTGGGAATCTCTACTTCGACGAGATCACTTACTCCACTTCGGGAAGTTCCTCGGTTGCGGCGGTGGCGTACGATGGCGGAACAAATGGACCTAAGCTCATCTACTTGGCATTCCCATTCGAGGCCATCACGTCGCCAACTGCGCGCAACAGTGTGATGAGCGCGGCACTGACTTTCTTCGACACGCCGCTACCGGTTGGACTGTCCGAATTTTTGACGGAGTAACGGACGGGCGTAGCTGACTCAACCCGGCTACGCCACCGCGTCCGACAAAACGCGCTTGCAACGTGCACGATGAAGGACCGGTGGTGTCGAGTCCGGAACGGCACCATCGGTCCTTAATTCTGTGCATGGAACTCACGGTTTCTCGCGAATGCGCTCGATGGCAACTGCTTTGCCCGTCTCGGCGTCCACGGTAACAAGGATTCCGCAGACAGCTACGTTCTTTTCTGCCACCTCCCAGCGAATCGGCATGTTGGTGCGGAAACGCTGGATGACTTGTTCGGGTTTGACCCCAATGACGCTATCCAGTGCGCCCGTCATTCCGATGTCGGTAATGTAGGCCGTGCCGCCGGGAAGTATCCGTTCGTCCGCCGTGGGCACGTGGGTGTGCGTTCCGTACACACAGCTCACGCGGCCGTCGAGATGCCACCCAAAGGCCATTTTTTCGCTCGTTGCTTCGGCGTGGAAATCAACGAAGATAATCGGTGTCTCGCGTCGGATTTCTTCCAGAAGACGGTCGGCCGTATGGAACGGACACTCGACCGGTTCCATGAACACTCGACCGAGAAGGTTCACCACGCCCACCCGCAATGCCAGCGTCGGGCAGTCCGCAATCAGGTAGCCTTTTCCTGGAATTGGCTCGTAGGACGGGTAATTTGCAGGGCGGATCATTCTGGGTTCGTCGTCGATGAAGTTGAAAACATCGCGGTTGTCCCAGACATGATTGCCAGTGGTCACCACGTCCACGCCGGCGTCCAGAATCTCGCGGATGGTGTCGGTGCTTACGCCTTTGCCGCCGGCGCAGTTCTCGCCATTCACAATGATAAAATCGGCGCGTTGCTCAGCGCGCCAACGCGGGACCACGCGCTTCACTGCCTCACGGCCCGGTTTGCCCATGACGTCGCCAATCACCAGCACTCTCACAAACATCGGGGAACTCCTTGCCAGACGTGAGAATCCGCTGGTGCGTCAGTGGAACGGGGCAAGGCTTTCTTGGCCGTTTTCTTGCAATGTTGTTTGAGTCTTTCTCGCATAAGACGTTGAGCGTGGGGAGCAACGTGACCCCGTGGCAAGCCTGAAAAACATCTGCGACAGCCACAAGTTTGCAGCTATGTATCGGGAAAGCCCTTAGCCGCGCTCACAATGGATTACGAATAGCCTAAAAGCCTCCGGCAGCAAGAACCTTGCGGATCCTCTCAGCGCAGCTACGTGGGGCGCGTCACCCAGATCGGACTCGACCATGCCATGTTATCGTCGCGACAAATGACACGAAGATAATACCACGATGTGCCGGCAGTGGGATTTGGATCCTCCCAGCGGAAGGTGGAGTGGTGGCCTTCACCTCCGAAGCGGTAGACGGTTTCGTTGTTCTTCACAATCTCAATCCAGCGAATCAGCGATTCGCTGTTGACGTCCACGAAGGCGCGCACCGGCTCCTGCGAAGTAAATTCCTCACCCATGAGGTGGTCGTTGATTTCGAATACGAGGCGCATCCGGATGCCACTGGTGGCAAAGCAGCGCCGTTTTCGCAATGCCTCGAAAATCGCGTCACGCGTGAGCTCTCGCGCAAGTACGCCTGCCCACCCCCCTCGATACGGATCGCGTTTCCAGCACTCGCCGTGCTGCCACGCAAGGCCGTGACAATCCGTGCCGCCAATGAAGCCAAATCGTAGCCCACGCGCGAGACCATCTTGCGCGAAATAGCCGCGCATCCCGCCGCGATGCGGTATGGGAGTGTTGCCCATAAACTCATGGGCTCCATGCACCGAGATGATTTCAACCAACGGTGTCACGTCGGGCGCCATCGCATCCCAAACCGTCCCCGTCCAGCCAATGTGGTGGGGAATGGCAATCGCCTGCCATGAACGAGCCGCCTCCACCAGTTGGGCCGTTGTCGCGTAAGCGGTTTCCGTATGATCGAAAAGTGGGATGTCGCGCCGAGTCGAATACACGTTCATGTGCCCCCCGCCTCGCGGCACGCGCAGACTCGTCCACTCCTGACCAAAGAGCGTAATAAATTCACCAGATCGATTGAAGCGATCGGTGATCTCTTTGATCTCTTCCCACTCACTGGGTGAGAGTTTCTTGCCCACAAAATTGTCATGATCAGTGAGAGAGGCAAAGTCGAGCTCGTAGGCGTCGCGGCGCATCCGGTAGTACTCGTCCACGTCGCCTGTGCCGTCGCTCAGTGAGGTATGCCCATGAATGTCGCCAAAGTAGAAATGAAAATCGCGATAGGGTGCAAAATCGATGCGCGAGGCGAGCTTCATCGAGACCGACGGTTGGCTACGTTGAGGACTCAGGGAGATGCGCCGGGGAGTACTCTCAGAATGAGCGAACGTTTGCACGACTGTCTGACTCAGGTCGCGTCGCGCCGTGATGAGATCGCCCGAGGCAAGCTCGGCCGATAAAAAATGTTGTCCTCGTCCACCCCATCCGTCTTTCGGCACGCGATAGATGGGACTCCACCGGTCGCCTTCGAGCGTCACGACGTAAAAATTCTGCGAGGCACGTCCCGTAAGCCAAAGCCTGCCGCCCGTGGCGACCATCAAATGTGGGAACTCGAATCCCTGTACTTCGCCTCGGCTGTCTCTCTCAATTTGCGGCGCACCTGCCGTCGGACGCCACCAGCGCCCTTCGGAATATGCGGCCACCTCGACACGTCGAGGCACATCCACAGTACCGTCCGGCCACACGTTCGTGTACCACGCCAGCCACACGGGTCCATTCGCGCGTCCCGCAAGGGAGGCGGCCAGATTGAGCCCACCACGGGTGAGCGTAAAGACTTGCGGAGTGGCTGCAGCTGCGCGCAGCAGTGCGGCGCGGATCTCTACACTTCCTTCTTTGGTCGCTTCATCCCAAGCCACCCAAACCCGACCCTGGGGCAAGGCGAGAATGGCTGGTCGCCGTTGGTCGCCACCGGGCTTCGGAGTCACCGGACGCGCATGCTCAAGTTTCGTACCGTTTAGTTGCGCCACCCACACTTGAATCGGTGAGGTATCGGTAGGTCGCTGCTCCCACGCCAGCCAAACCTGGCCGTCAGGCGACATACTCATCGCTGGGGCAGCCACCCCCGGCTCAACTCTCTCCACTTGCGAGGCAAACACCGCACCGTCACTGCGACATCGGGCCAGCCAAAGGGTGGGCGGCTCGTCACGCTCGACCCCACACCAGAGCAGAAGCGGTTCACCTTTCAGTAGGCCAAGCGCAGGCTTTCCCACGCGGCGGTGCATCGGCGCCACGTCGATCGGCACACCTATCTTTGCACCATCAAAAAACGCTATGCGAAGCAATTCTTGTTCGGCAGGGTGTTCCACCCAACTCAACCACGCTCCACCTTGAGAAGCGGCAGCGATCCGAGGTAGATAGCTCCGTGAGCCGCCAATTTGGAGCATGGGTCCTAAGCGGAGTTTGCCATCCTCTCCCGCCAAAAGTGCCGGCGGAATCTCCCAAGGTGGAGGGCCTGCAATCGCATAGAAAGGCCCCACCAAGCGGTGGGCACACCAACCCGCCAAGAGGGTTGCTGAGGTCTGCAGAACCCGTCGTCGTGTCACACGCCCCATCGCACATTCTCCTAAAGTAGGAATACCGATCACTGGGCCAATCCGGCTCTTGCGACTCCGACATTCCTCAAGAGAAAATGCGAGAGAAAAACGCCCCTGAGCCCTGGTCCGCCTGCCTTAAGGCGAGAACAGCGCCAAGTACCGCGACAGCGAATTTTTGTGAAATTTTCTCTTGTCATTCAGAATTCACAGTGGACTTTGACAATTAGTTTAGTGTTGAAATAGCTTTGGGGGTTGCGTAGACACTGGATTCATCACGCGTAGCAATCTCATCCGAAGCTCTCGAAAGCGTCAACACAGTACTTGCAGTGGTCGCAACAATGCTGGATCGCTCAGAAAAAAATTAGTGCTACGGGGAGAAACCTATGATCAAAGTGGCATTTATTGGCGCCGGCAGTACAGCTTTCGCAAAGCAGCTCATGTATGACCTTCTGTCCTTTCCAGAACTCCGCGACTCCCACCTTGCGCTATTCGATATTGATGCGGAGCGCCTTCGAACCTCGGAGGTCGTAGCACACAAGCTTGCGGCACAGGTTGGTGTGAAACCCAAAATTACAGCGACACGGGACCCACGCCGCGCTCTCGAGGGGGCAGACTTTGCCATCAACATGATCCAAGTCGGCGGGTACCGACCCTGCACCGTGACTGATTTCGAAATCCCAAAGCGGTTTGGCTTACGACAAACCATCGGCGACACGGTCGGCATCGGCGGCATCATGCGCGCCCTGCGCACCATCCCCGTGTTACTCGAGTACTGCCGGATTATGGAGCAGGTTTGCCCGAATGTGCTGTTCCTTAACTACACGAACCCTATGGCTATGAACACTATGGCCGTGCTCAAAGCGACCAAGATTCGCACCGTCGGCCTCTGCCACAGCGTTTTCGGAACGGCCCGTCAACTCGCGCGCGATCTCGGCATCCCGTTCGAAGAAATCAACTATCTGTGCGCAGGCATCAATCACATGGCGTTTTTCCTAAGGTTTGAGCATCAAGGCCGCGACCTTTACCCCGATCTCCGCAGGGTTTATTTGGAGGGACGCGCTCCTAAGGACAATCTCCTACGTTACGAGATGATGATGCGCTTGGGCTACTTCGTCACCGAATCCAGTGAACATTTTGCCGAATACTGCCCACACTTCATTCGCCGCGATCGTCCGGACCTCATCGAGCGGTTCAATATTCCCCTCGATGAATACCCGCGGCGCTGCGAGTGGCTCATTAGCACATGGCACGATCTCCGGCGCCAACTTGAGGATCCCAATGCACAACTCGAGCTCCATCGTAGCGAAGAGTACGGGACGTACATCATCCACAGTGTCGTCACAGGCATTCCGCGCGTAATCTACGGCAACGTGCTCAACACCGGCCTCATCACGAATCTCCCCGACCGCTGCTGCGTTGAAGTCCCGATTTTGGTGGACAAAAATGGTCTGCAACCAACTGTGATCGGGGACTTGCCGCCACAACTCGCGGCGATCATCCGCACCAACGTGAATGTGCAGGAGCTGACCGTAGAAGCAGCGCTCACTGGGAACCGAGATCACGTTTACCACGCGGCGATGCTGGATCCGCACACCGCAGCCGAATTGACGCTCGACGAAATCTGGGCGATGGTGGATGCGCTGCTTGAAGCACATGACGAATGGCTCCCCCCTGCCCTGCGCTTACCCCAAACAAGCCGAAAAAAGGATCGCCGAAAAACCCAGAAGACAAAAGCGTAGAAGGGCGTTGGAACGGGAGACTGACAAACAACACACAAGAGCCTCCTGAACGAGCACAACTTCTCTCAAAGAGTGCCCCCTCCGTAACCGAGACGGAGGGGGATTTTCTTCTATGTGGCTGCTGGCAGAACAACACGTTACCCTGCCGCAATAACGCCCCGTGATTTAAGAATTTGACCTCGCCTATTTGCTCAGAGCGAATGTCACCGCGCTGAAGCCATAAACTCCTCCGTCAACAGATTTTACTGGGGACCCAAGAGAAGCCTATCGATTTTTCAAAATGACAGACAATTCGCGATTGTTTTTAGTAAGACGAATTTGATTTGTCCCCCACGAAAGTGCTCGTGGGCAGATCCCTTTGCCTGGCATTTCTCTAAAGCTTGGCGCACTCCTCAACTCAATTCGAGCCTCCGCGACGCGATAAAAATCTCATCGATGAACGGAAAATGTGATAACGCAGAAGTCTCCCGTTACCAAACAGCCCCAAAAAGCCAAGCGTTAATACATCGATAAATTTTACTCTTGATTTTAGAGTTGGTTATTAGCTGATTTTCTCTCAAAACAGATGTGGATCTCTAACGTTCTGCAATTCGTCGAAAACTATTCTTAGGGGTACCCACTGAAGAATTCGGCGAAATTGGGGCGCAAGTGGGACCAGTGATTTCACTGCACGCAGGAAAAGAGGTGCTGAAGAGACGTAAGAGAAAGGAGGTGGAAACGTACAAATGCAGTACCCGCGAACGACGAAAATGTCCCGTGGCTTTACCCTGATCGAGTTACTCATCGTGGTTGCAATCATTGCAATCTTGGCCGCTATCGCTGTCCCAAACTTTTTGGAGGCCCAAACACGCAGCAAAGTGGCTCGGGTGAAATCGGATATGCGATCCCTTGCGTCGGCGTTGGAGGCCTATGCGGTGGATAACAACAACAAGTATCCGCCCGAGCACCTCTACCCACCGTTAGCCCCCGTTCCTTACAATGAGTCAGTACGCGTGATGATGGCCGAGGCCCACCTGACAACACCAGTGTCTTACATCTCGACGATTCCTCTCGATCCATTTAAATCCAAACCCCAGTGGGCCCCCGGCCTATACTGGTACTACAACTGGCTCGAACGCTATGGGCGAATGCTGAACCCCAACCGCGATAGCTCCTACCCGGGAACATGCCCGTGGTACGATGCGCCGACCGCTTGGATCCTAACCTCGCTTGGGCCCGATCAAACCGCGCAGTGGCCCATCCCGTACGATCCGACCAATGGGACAGTGAGCACCGGAGATATTGCGAGACTTGGACCGGGCGGGAATCCTCGTTCATAAGAGTTGGACGGCTCCATTACCCCTCCCACACACCCCCGGGGTACCTTCAAGTCCCCGGGGGCATTTTTTCGGCGGCGTTTCTGTGCGTCTCCAAAAGTCCCCGCGAGAAATTGTCGTGCTTCCCCCTGTTTTGAGTGGCAAAGTGCAGACGCGTCGCTCCTCTCCCATCCTAGGGCACGCTTCGGTGCGTGTTGTGAGCCAGCAAATCGCCTTGGCGGTGACGCGAAATCTCGTAAGTATAGAAATGCGGCGGGAAGCCGGGATCAGCTTCCCGCCGCTCTTCATCCGCAGTGGGGTTCTCGATCTTCAGGATCCGCAGATTCCCCGCCGGTTGGGGTTAGTAGAGTGACCAAGCATCCACGCCAGCTTGCGGATTGTAACGGAAAATCTCGATGGCGTTGGTGTAATGGCTTGTCACTGCTAAGTAGTCCTGCCCACCCGACTGGAAGAACGCCGGGTTTCCGCCGTATTTGATGTAGCCAAGGTAGGGTGGGCTGGTCAGTGCGTTCGCATAACTTCCGACCAGCTCCTCTTCACCCGTTGCGAGATCATAAACACCGATGAGCATGCGATCGTCGGCGCTGCCTGCACTGAGGTAGCTATCGCGAATGGCAGTGTAGGCAAGCCAGCGGCCGAGCGGATCCGCTTTGAGGTTGATGTTATCCGTGAAGAGTCGCCGATGCAACGAGACGGCCACAAGTGTATCAAACGTGGTCATGTTGGACAGCGTTGCCGCCGTGCCCGTGAACTTCAGAAGGTCGCCCATAGCGTTTCCGTAGATCGCGTTCTGCGAAGCGACGTAGGCGGTTCCCATCCAGAGTTCATTTTCGGCGACGACACCGTCATCGTTGCTATCGCCAAGCATCGTGCGCATCGGTCCGCCATCCGCACCGGTGGAGGCAAGGATTGTCCCCATGTAATACGGGGCCGCGCTGAAAGCGGTGACAATCAAGCGTCCCCCTTCGGCTGGCGTGTAGGAAATGGTCCGGGGCCGAACCTGAACACCGCCAATGACAACCGGTTGGAGTTTTCCGTTCGTGCCAAACGACGTCACAAGGTTCCCGCTTGAGTCGTACTTCTTGATCCAACTGGAAGCACCATCGGCTCCCTGATAGCAGAGATACACGTTGCCGTCATTATCCACCGTGACGTCAGCACCGCTGTTGGACGCGTAGGCCTCGTCAGAATTGAACTGGGTAATCACCGGCGTTCCAAGCGGGTTTGCCACTTTCTTGATATAATGGATGTTTCCAGTTCCGTAGAAAGTCGTAAAGTAGAGATTGCCATTGGCATCTGCCGCTAGCGATTTGATCTTACCACCAGTCGGAATGGCGCTGCTCACATCCACCGTCGTAACCCATTCCCACTTCGGAGCTGGCATGGGCGGCGAATAGCGGTAGAGGTGCACCTTCCGGTCGAGAGCGGAGAGCGCCGCGAGATAGAGCGTCGAGCCCGAGCGCACAAATGCGGGAGCTCCACCACCGTTGATAAATCCGGGCTTGCCGGGCGCAGCTCCAACCAAAATCTCGGTGGCGGTATTCAGATCGTACACACCTAACATTTGACCGGAGCTGGTGTCGGAGCACCGCATTGCCGTGTATGCGACCAACCGCGTCGTCGGATCGAACGCCAAACCATGGGTTGAGTAGTTCTGTCGGCCGTGAAGCGTGAGCGCTTGGAAGGTGTCAAAACTCGACAGATTGCCAAGGTCTGGCGTTCCGCTGGCGGTGACCTTCATGAGGTCACATTGCGCGTTTCCGTAAATGGCCTGCGCTACTGGGTCATACGCAACTCCCATGAAGATGTCGTTTCCAAATGCTGTGGATGCCTTGTCATCTTGGTCACCTTTGGTTTGGATCGTGGTAGCGCTGCCAGCACCCGTTGCGCAGTCAATTGTCCCAAGCGTGTAAGGCGAGCCAAAGATGCTCACGAGCAAGACATTGGCGCTCGGCACGTACGCAAGCGCGCGCGGACGGACGTTCGCCCCTCCGATCACTACGGGCGAAACCACCCCATTATTGCCGAAGGTCGGATCAAGCGTTCCATCGCTGCGGTACTTGCGAATGAACGCATCGCTACCATCCGTAGCGCTGTACCCGGACAAGTAGACATTTCCGGAGGTATCAACCGCAAGGCATGCGGCATCGGTGTTGAAAAAGGCCCCATCCTGGTTGAACACAGCAACTGACGCGGAGCCAGCCGGGTCTGTAATTTTGTAAATATAGTTGCTGGATGACTGGAAAGTTGTGAAATACACGTTGCCCAAGCTATCGGCCGCTATTGCCTTCAGCTGAGCACCGGAGGGCACCACGGCCGAGACGTCAATGGACTTTTCGTAGCTAAAGCCGCCAGCAAAAGTTGCGTAGTTTAGCGCGCAGAGTACTGTGATAAGTAGACTCTTACGCAACATAGTTCTGCCTCCCTTTTGAGGTATGCTGGATCGCGAGGCGATGTAACCTGAGATCACACTTCCCCGCACCCGAATCGGAATTTGGCGTTGTTTGCTCGATGTCGTTGAGCGAACGGGTTGGCGAAACCTCAAACCGCTCGTCACCACCCCCTTTCAAGAGCATCGGTGGAGAAAGAACGCTTATGTGCTCAGACCAACTCAAATACCCATTAATACACTTCTTCAACATCATATAAATTTAATATCGTTGTTAATCGAGGGGGCATTTTGTGTCAAGATGAAAATGCATCTCATTCTCCCAGAAGAAAATTAGTTCGACCTCCTGTGGGAACCGCATTCCTCACGTCAGGACGTGCGAGCAAACTCTCCGGCGTGGTTTGGGGTTCTTTCTTTCGACTCGTTTCATATGCTCGGACAGCACCCAAGTGGTTGGAAGCATGGCCTCATGGGAGAATGATCATCGCATAGGCTACCAATTCAGGAAGCCCGATTTCTCCATTAGTGTTCGCCCCCCAAAGAGAAAGCTTACGTAAATTCGCAATAACAACGGCAAGTGGGGCAATTTTAAAAGCCAGGGAAGGGGGGCACAGCGCGGGAGGTGCGACGAGGAGTCAAGCATGGCGCCCCAAACCGGCGACAAGTGGTTGCCCACTCTGCTGTGGCTTTCCAAACACCGCATCCCTCGAGAACCGCAGTGACCACTTCAATGAAGGGGCAATGGCGTTGAGTATGATGCTCCTCTCGAATCGCTCCCAATTCTTCCCTAATGATCCCTTCATACTTCACATGCACCGTAGCTGACCATGGGACATCTTTTCTTGGGTTTGCGCAACGGCACCAATAGCGGGGAACCGTCCGCTCCTTCGCGCCGAGAACTCGCAAGGATAAAGCTCTCCACATTCTGCCTTCGCCATCGTGTCCAGCGTGACGAATCGCGACAAACATTTCTTGCGTTATCGGGCAGTTGTGTGGCCACCCTGATATAGAAATATGCCTGCAGAGCAATGGGCGTCGGTGTCGTGTAGGTTGGGTGTGAGCTTTAATCGTTCATTAGCCAGTCATTTTATGTAAGCGACCCCGACCGTTCGTCGGGAGGTGAGAATGTGAGTGGGGATTTACGGGCCACCAAGTTTTCCTTCCAAGATATATTCCACAGCTTGACGTGTGCGCTGCGATTTGAGGAGATGCTTGACTGCATCCTTGCGGTGGCGCTGCGCGAGCTGGACGCGGACGAAGGCTCGTTGCTCTTGCGCATTGGGGAGGAGGATCCGACACTCAAAATGCTGGCGAGCCGTGGCCTTCCCGAAGAAATCCGCGCGCGTGGCTATGTACCATGGAAAGGTTCGTTGAGTGAGCGCGTCATGCGCGAAATGGCCGCAGTCATCGTGAACGGGGAGCATCCCCAGCGCGACGAGTTGCCCACACCGCTGCGTCCGCGCCGTATCCTGTCGGCGCTCTGTGCTCCTTTGGTCGTGCAAGGCAAAGCAATTGGCACCTTGAATCTCAACCGCACGCGTCCTGATCGTCAGCCCTTTGACGAGCGCCATCTTGCGACAGCTCGCATGCTGGCTGCACAGGCAGCAATGGTGATTTCTAATCATCAGTTGCAGGAGCAGATTGCTCAGCAGGAGCGCCTCGCGACCATTGGTCAGGTGATGACCTCCATCGCTCATTGCATGAAAAATGTCCTGACCGCAGTTCACGGGGGATTGGGAATTCTAAGAATTGCTTTGGAACAGGATGACATCGCGCAAGCCCGCCAGCACTTTGAGCTGCTGCGTCGCAACGTGATGCTTATGTCGAATCTTGTGTTGGATCTGCTCGACTGCGCGAAAGAGCGCCAGCCCCTTCGGCAAATGTTTCTGGTTTCGGAACTCGCCTCGTATCTTGGGGACATCCTCAGCCATCGCGCCCGAGAGCAAGGAATTGAGCTTATCCTTGAGGCACCCAGCGACCTCGAATTCTGGGGCGATAAGGATCAGCTTTCTCGGGCCATGCTGAATCTCGCTCTCAATGCGATCGAAGCTTGTGCGACCAAGCCCTATCCGAGCGGTGAGCAACCCCGAGTGAGTTTCCGAGCGGCTCGCCAACCAGCAAAACAACTGCCTCTTGCGCCGCCGGATGCAGCCAAAGCCTCTGAATGGTTGGTGCTTGAAATTGCGGACAACGGCCCCGGCATTCCCGAAGAGCAACAGAAGGTGATGTGGGAATTGTTTTTCAGTACAAAGGGGACAAAGGGCACTGGAATCGGGCTACCGGCTGCGCGCAAAGTCATACGCGAACACGGCGGAAAAATCTTGGTTCAATCCGAGGTTGGCGTTGGAACTACGTTTACCGTTCTCCTGCCGTTCTGCAGAGAAGAATAACTATTGCGCTCACGGCATACTGCGAAAGTGGGCATGGGCTCAAAGTGGAAAGCAGGTGTGTGCTCTTGAGCAGCGGCCACCCTTTGTGCGCAGATGTTGTGACCGCTGTTTTCCAAAACCAGAGCTCTTCACCTTAGGTAAACGATGCACTCTTTGCTCATGCGGAAAAATTTCCCGCGAAAGTTCTTGCGCGGAAAAATGTTCTCATTTATTCGACAATTTCGTGTTGATAGGAGTCAGAGTCGGACTCTTTTGGCGAAGGAAGTGGCGGAATGAAGCTGATTCGGTGGTTGTTGGTTGTTGGTGTCTTGGCTGCGGTAGGATTCATCAGCGTCACGCTGGTTAAGTTGGCGACGACACCAATTTCTCCTGATCCCAAGCCGGCATCCCAGCCCGTGGCGTCGGCGAGAGAAGAGGTGGAAAGTCCTGCGAAAACGCCCGCTACCGTTCCTTTTCCTCGTCCGGTCGCAAATTTACCCATTCCGGGCAGTGTGGCAGCCAATTTAACCCCAGCGGCACCCACCCCAACGCCCACTCCAACTCCGACACCAAAGCCGGAGATTCCTTATCGGCAAGAGGTGGAGCAGGCGCAGAAACTACTTGCCGAACTTGGCTTCAAGGTTGGTCCTGTGGACGGAAAGCTCGGTCAGCGCACCGAACTGGCGTTGGAGCAGTTCCAAAAGCAAATGGGACTGCGCCGCACAGGACAGGTGGACGCCACCACTTTGCAAAAGCTTGAAGAGGCGGTCCGAGAGAAACAGCTTGCCGCTACCCGGCCAACGACTACTGAGCCCGCCGAAAAAGTGGCAGCCGTGAGCGTAGCAACCAATGCACAACCCACGCCACTGGCTGAACCTCAGCTCATCGTTCTCCGTGGCAGAAAACCACGTACGCAGGCGGGTCCGCCGCCAAAGCTTGACAATCGGGATACCGTTCGGAACCTGCAAAAAACCCTCGCCACTGCCGGTGTCTACGACGGGGAGATCGACGGCAAGTTCGGCAAACAAACGCTTGAGGCAATTAAGAACTTCCAGAAAAAGCACAAGCTCTCGCCAACTGGAAAACTGGATGTGCCTACGTGGGAAAAGCTTTTCGAGATCTCCAAGAAGAATGCGCCGCCACCGCAAGAAGACCTGATCGTAGTTGCGCCTGTGTCAAAAGTTTTGAAAAAAGCACCTCTCAAGGGAACACTCGCATGGTACACGCCGTCGCCTGCGACTGGGCCGACGCCGCCATCCGCCATTGCAGCGCAGACGCAGAAACCCACCGCGCCACGCGCGACAGAGCAAAAAACAGTTGCAGCAGTAAGTCCGACAGGAACCGCAAAAACGTCGGCGGGTGCGGTTTCCCCTCCGGTGACAGAGAACTCCCCCGCTCCGGTGGCTACCCCGGCAATGGGTACAGACGCGACGAACGTGGCCAACCAAAGCGCACCGCAGAGCCAACCCACTCAGACCGCGGAGGTTGCGTCCCACACCGCCGAGGGGCAAACGCCATCCGTGAAAGAGCCTGACTCACTGAATGTGGCATCTGCTGGGCGCGATGACAAGGGGCAAACGCTTGCCAAAGCCGAGCAGCCGGCACAGCCGGAGTCTGCTCAAGAGGTTGTCGTTAAGCTAAACCCAGATTCGGCAGCGAGCGACGGCGCCCCCCTTGCTACGCCAGCACCTGTATCAGCCGAAGTGGCAAGCGCCAACCCCACGGCAATGCCAAATCCACACGAGCAGATGACTCCCAAGCTCTCGCTCCTCCCCGAAACCGCGCCGCAAAATGGGGCTGCCGGCTCCACCTATGCATCTGCGCCTGTAACTGTTGCTTCGCCGACAGCTCAAGTTCAAATCGAGAGTGTGGGTAAGGATACCAATGCGGCTCAGTTACTTGCCGAGAAACTGCAACGCGAACAAACAACCAACACACCCACCCCCAGCCCCGAAGACAAACTTAAAGACCTCGCGCAAGAGCTCAAGAGCAACCAACTGCCGACACCACGCGAAGAGGCGAAGCAGAAAGTCGAAGCGGTGGAGCAAGCCTATCAGCAGCTCAAACGTAATGTGGGCGCGCGCAAAACAGGGCTTGCCGCAATGCAAGTGGCCCGCGTTGAGGCCGGCTTCAAAGCAATGAAAGAGGATTTCGAAAAAGGTCGCTACGAGAGAATCATCAAACTGGGCGACGGCTTCCGGCGTGGCATCGAGATTGTCTCCGCGCAAGCATATGTCGAGTCCGTACTTGGAAACGAGTCGGCGCGCAAGAAACTCTCCAAATCGGAAATCAAAGTACTGGAAGACTTATGCGAGTACTCAAAACGCAATCCTAACGATCTTGCTCGCCAAGAGAAATTCATCGATGCGGCTGAGGCATTACGGGCGAAAATTGGTCCTCTCGCACAAAGCGGTTCCCCCGATTCGGATAAAAACACCTCGACAAAGAACAGCTCCAAGAGCTCCCCTTCCAAAACAAATGGGAACCGCTCAAAAACGACCGCGAAACGCTGAGCGGAAAGCCCTAAAGCCAAGAGCTTCCGCTAGAGTGGGAACTTTGAATCCCGTGTCGCTGAGAAGCTGTGAGGATATTAGCGCGAAATCAGCCCGAACAAACGTGCTTCAATTGCCTCGCACCACAAATGCAGGATTGTGATGTGCGTTTCTTGAATTCGTGCGGTCGCATCACTGGGCACAACCACGCACACGTCGCACAAGGCGGGCATGCCCCCACCGTCGCGTCCCGTGAGTCCAATCGTCACGCAGCCGAGTTCACGAGCTCGCGCGAGCGCTCGCAGAACGGATTCACTCTTGCCCGATGTCGAGATGCCCAACGCGACGTCGCCGGGTTCCGCATACGCATCCAACTGCCGCGCGAACAGCTCGTCGTAACCAAAATCGTTTGCAATACATGTCACCGTCGAGGGGTTTGCAGTTAGGGAAAGTGCTGGCAACGCAGCACGGTTGTGGACGAAGCGGCCGACAAGTTCTGCCACAAAATGTTGGGCATCCGCCGCACTTCCTCCGTTTCCGAAAACGATGGCCTTTTTCTTTGCGGCGTAGGCTTGAGCAAGCAGCTCGGCCCCGCGCGCGATTTCCTCGGCGCAAAGCTCAGCAGCGCGAAGCTTGACTTGGGCACTTTCGCGAAGAACCGCGCGAACATGCTCGACATGGTCTGCGTTCATCATGCTCCCTTTCCTCGTTTTCGAGGCCTACAGTGGTTTGGATCACGCCATAGTCGCAAGCTTGAAAGTCCACTGGCCCCAGCTAAGGCATCACAGGGACGAAGCTGTGCCAACTTGTGGTGAAGGATACGCACGACGCGATCCAAAGTGTTTATGGTCTTGTCTCGCCCGAGAGCGGCACTCTCCTGTCACCAGCGCGATCCGCAAGTCCAGAGTTCACGTTGCGCTCGTGCGGGCATAGAAGATTAAGTCCCGTCTTTCTCAATCCGGCAGCATGTCAAAGTCGGCGATCTCGATAGCATCGAGGATATAGAGGCCACCTTCGAGTGCAGCTCCGGGGCCGCAACTGATCGTGTCAATCACGTCAATACCGCATTTCAGATCGCGCCGAGAAGAAGATGCCGATCCCGGCGGAGGTTGCGTCGCGGGCACCACATTCGGCGCATGGAAATACATGGTGTACCATCCACCATCGCGCAGGGATGGAATCTCATCACCACGCTTGTCGGGATTTAGGGTACCGACGCCGGGCAAAGCTTGCTGCGCAATCGTCTGCGCCGGCAAGGTCGGTGTTGGCCAGGCCCCTCCCAACTCGAATTTCTGGGACCAGGCAAAACGCAAAGTTCTTGCCCGCAAGCGCAACTGAGCTTGCAGGTTTGTGGCACGCGGGCTCGTGACATGCCAGCGCAAGCGATACGTTTTTCCCGGTTCGACGCGCACACGTTTCGTCAGGTCGTTGCCCGCGCTGATTTCCGCCACGGCGATGCCTATGTCTTGGTGGGAACACCGCGTGGTGTCCAGAACAAGGCCCAAAGGCGTCCGAGCATAAACCAATGGCAACGGATTTGAGCCGTAAAGCGTAGAACGCAGGATGGTGGGGTTCTTGAAATCTCCCGCGTCGCGTGAAGTGGTCTTGTAGGTTTTGAGAGGCCGAAGCTCAGCTTCCGAAGGAGCGGGCATCGTAAGCAGCACGGCTTCGGTGAGTGCAACGGAGCCATTCTCCTGAGGTTCAAGCGCGTACATTTCGAACATCGCCTGAACACCTTCTTCAGGATGAATGCTTGGATGCAGGTACGGCACGTCTACCAAGTCCAAATCCACGCGATAAATGCTCGGATTGGCAGGATCCGTGGAGGGCAGATTTGCGAGCATATCTGGATCGGAAGCCGGATCAGCCGCGTTGTGGAAGAAGAGCTCAAGCATACTATTGATCGAATAGCGCACAGCACAGCGCAGGCGGAGGTTGGGAACTTGGCGTTGGTCGTTCGAATCCGTCTGACCAGTTCGATACACGAATGCTTTGAACCGATAGATCGTCGCCGGATCTTCGGAGATCGGAAGCCGCGGTGATTGCCACCCAAGAATGCGCGGAGAGTTTGCAGCCCGCGCCGTGAGACGCAATGCACCCGTAGCGGGATCGTGATCCCCCCAAACGTTCGCATCGGGCACACCGACAAGTGACCATCCCTCCGCCCCAGTCTCGAAATCACTGAGTTGCGGGGTTACGACACATGAAACTTCCGACCAATCCGAGGCACCTCCAGCATTGACCGCACGTATGCGGTAGCAAAGGCGCGCCGAGCCCGGTGCACCCACGTGGTGCCACGAGGTTGAATCGGCTGCCAGCGTGGCAAGCGGCATAAATGAATTCTCGCCGTTCCGATACTCGAGTTCGAAATTCGATTCGTTTGTCGCTTGATCCGTCCAGGTCAGGTGCACCGTACCGCCGGGCTGAGCCTGAGCGCTGAAATTGGTGGGAGCTGCGGGCGGATTTGGCAACGTCCGAACCTCCAACTCCTCCGAGTATGGCGATTCTCCACTTTCGTTGAAGGCACACACACGGTAGCGCACAAGCGAGTCTGGCTCCAGCCCATCATCCGTGAAGCTTGTCGTATCCGCTGAAACTTCTCCGATGGTTGAGAATCCGCTTCCGCTGTCCCGCTGGATTCGGAATCCTGTCTCGTTGTCCGAGTTGTCCTCCCAAGTCAGCACAACTTGGGTTTGCGTGACACTTACCGCAGCCAGACCTGTCGGTGTCTGCGGAATCGCTGGTAGAGTGCAGGCGTCCACTTCGTTTGAATAAGGTGAGCTGCCATAGGGATTTTGGGCCGCCACGCGGTAACGGACGCAGGTCGCGGGAGACAATCCTGCGTCGGTAAACGTCGTTGCGTTTGCTGGAAGTTCAGCCAGCAACTCAAAACCCTCGCCGGTGTCCCGCTCAACGATGTAGGTCGTTTCGTCGTCGGCTTGGTCGAGCCAAGCAAGTGAGATGCTGGTTCGGGTGCGATCGGTCACCGTAAGCTCCGACGGCGCCGCGGGCGGATTCGCAATGAGGAGCACAGCGCAGCGCTCTCGTGGCCAATTCGAGGCCACATTCGTAAATGCGAAAGTGGCCTCATGGAGCCCTGTTGGCAATGCGGTTGCAGGGGGGGCGAGCAGAACCGTCACCGTCGTCGAAGCTCCGGGATCCAAAACCCCTTCTGCGGGTGAAAACGCGAGCCAATTGGCGGTCGCGGTAGTTGTCCAGCTCACGGCAACATCGCCCTCGTTCGCAAGCCAATAGGTTTTGGCTGGAGGATGAAATGGGCCGCCCTCGTTGCCCCAAGAGAGGAAATCCTCGCTGGGCTCAACCCGCAGTTTGTCCGCGCTGGTGACAACCACGTCGTCAATAGCCCATCCCAAATAGTCGTTGAAGAGGCTGTCCACGGTATTGAATTCGAACTCGAGGAAAACGACTTGTCCGGCATAATCCTCCAAGGAGATGGGACCTATCGTCGTCCATGACGGGGCCTGCGCGCCGGATTGATGCACTAAGACACGCTCTCCCGTTGAGATCGAATTCAGAAACACTTTCCGGGTGTCCCACGCGCTGTTGCCTTCAGTCTTCTCGATCGAGGAAAATGAGAGTTCCCCAAGGGGCGGAACCACGAACGGCGGAGAACTCAAAGTTCCCATATTCACGGAACCCGTGTTATAGGTACAGGTGTCGTCACGCCCATAGTAATATGCTCTGGGCGGCGTCGCAGGTGTCGCACACGGATTGCCGACTCCAACCAAATGCCACAGGCCTGTGGCGTTCCATGCAACGGGGTCACTATCAAAGTGCTCATCTAATCCGAACGGTAGTTCGGGCGTGTGAAACGAGTAACAGGCGCCGCCGTTGTCACTCACACTCACGTTTTGCACTTCGTCGCTCGCGATGATGCGGAAGTAGTACGTGGTAGTCGGTAGTAACGGCGATAAGAGCACATTGTGCGAATAGGCAGATGCCCCGCTTGAGACCGATCCGCTAAACTCGCCGCAGGCTGTTCCATACTCCACTACCGCTGAGCTAAGCTCATCCGCGAGGAAGGTGACACGCGCCGTTATGGGGTCGAGCATTTCCACAGTAACCTCTGAAATGTGGGGAGGACGCGCATCCACCATCGCCGTGGCGGTGATGAGTTGCGAAGAACCAGATCCGTTGTCCGCATCCAGATACGCAACTGTGATCTGGTCCCCATCGTGCACCTGAAGCACACCATCGCCGGGATTTGGGTCACCCACCGCTAACTGCACCCAACCTTCAAAAACTCCTGCGAGGGCCGTTTCAGGTAACAGGATGGTTTCGCTGGTCTGCTCAGTGGTGCTCGCGACGCTTACAGCCACATTGCCTTGGCCCGCAAGACCATCGTCCACGAGCGTGATGCGTGGCCGTGCGTCACCGCGGTAAACGGGCGCGTCGAACCTCACGGTGCCAAGATTCGCTTCTCGCTCACGCACAAACACAAACTTCACCGCGTCCATGCAGAAGCGTTGGTTAGAAGCGGAGTTCGGGTTGTTATTCCTTATGGTCAACGAATTCAAATTGCCTCGACCAAGGCTCACCTCTGAGGCAAGCAAGTACCACTTATCCGTGAGCTCAGTATTGGTCTTGGAGAGGTCGAAGGTCCCTGTAACGGGAGCATCTCCCTCTTGCGTCATTTCGAAACTTGCGCCCGGCGAGTAGTTGTTCGGGCCGCGCGAAGCATTTGCGAGCGTGATGTAAACGTTGTAATAGCCGTCAACCGGGAGATTGGGACGCCAAACCGCGTACGCCCCCAGGGATCCAGTGCCAACAAATCGGCTGCCCGGCGCGACAAGCCCGGGCGCCAGACTCTTCGCCGTGGTGTTGGCCCAAGCGCTCGTAGACGTGGGCACTTCTTGGTAGGCTGGCGATGGGGTGAGTGTTCCATCTGCCCGCCGGCTTTCGAGAATAATGTCTTGAGGGGCTACCACTGTGGCCGTTGCGGTTGCAGTCGTTGGATTTCCGGAGCCATCGTCCGGATCGAAGTACTCCGCCGAAATCGTGTCACCAGCGGCTACACGGAGAACGCCATTCCGGACAGGCGCCCCGACCGACCGCAAGAGAACACTGCCTTGGAAAACTCCCGCAGTGGTCGCCTCTTCAAGCATTACCGTTTCGCCCGTAGGTTCGCTCGTACTGCGCACAACAATCGGGACCGATCCAGCACCGGAGAGGTCATCATCCACCAACGTGACGCGAACCAGTTCCTGGAAGGTGTATTGCGATTTATCAAACCTCAGAGAAGCAGTACGAAAACTCAGAGTGAGCGTGACGACGGTCGTCTCGCCGGCTTGTACCTGAATACCGTTAAGCACCGCACTGCCCTTGCCAGCTTTTGTGGCGGTGAGCGTTATGGGCACGCTCGTTGGAACTTCCAGAATTGCAAAAAATCCATCGAACGCGGAGAGATAAGTGTAAGAATCACCGCTTCGCTTCACACGCGCATCGAGAACGGGATAGCCAAACTTGTCCCGAACGTACCCGACGATGTTGCCTGTCGTCGGCGCACTCTTCCACGGCATATCGGGGATGGCCGCTGGCTGCGCGTACGGCCCTGTGGCAAACGTGCTCCAGTAGGGTCCCATGGAGCTGACCGAGAATATGCAGTGCCCCGCGGCATTTTGGAGAACCGTCTGCTGATACTCTGCTAACAGCGAAGAAGCCGCCTTTGTGCCGCCATTTGTGGTGCTTCCCGCGACAATGAATCTTCCAGCTCGATGCTGCTGCCAGTCGTTGAGCAGGGCTTCGAACGGATGAGAACTCCCCACTTCCCAATAGATTTGGGGAACAATAAAATCCATAACATGCGCGGCCAACCATCCCCAACTGTCCTGATACCACTGATGGTAGCTCTGGGTTCCCGTACCTTGGTAGCTGGTGGTCGCATCCTTATAAACGATGCCAAAGGGTGCCGCTGAGACTTTGACTTTTTTCTTCTTCCACTGGATCTCCCCATAGATGTTGCGCAAATCGCGAGTTATCTGACTGCGCATAAAGTCCGCCCACGCCAAGTTATCGGGGTTGCCCTCGCCATTGAAACGCGCGACCGTTATCGGATCGTAGCTAAAACCCGGGCCCGGCGTGCGGATGCGGTCAAAGTGCACGCCATCCACATCGTAGTTTTCCACGACATGCATGATGGCGCGGCGCACCCACCAGCTCGCCTCGGGAATCCCAGGACTGATCCAGTAGTAATTGTCGGTGACAAGCGTCGCGCCTGAAGTGTCGCGAATTAACCAGCTCTGCTCCAGAGGGACGTTCGGCCCGTGGAGATTGTAGGGGTGTTGGGGAGTCGTGTTTGCAGGGGGGATTTGCTGCGCGAGTGTGTGCGTGTTGATATAAGCGTGGAATTCTAAGCCTCGCGCATGGGCAGCTTGGATCGCATAGGCCAACGGGTCCCACCCGGGATTTGTCCAACCGTAAGTACTGGCCCACGGTTCGTATGGGGAGGGGTAATGCACGTCGCACTGCCCGCGCACCTGAAACAACACCGCATTGAACCCGTTGTCGGCAAGCTGTTGCATAATGTTATCAATGTTGGCTTTGGCCGTGGCCTCGTCAGCGTTCGGCCACTCAAAGCGCGACACCCACATGACGCGATATTCGGGGGACCGTGCCCAGCTTGCCCCGATCGCAAAGAGAAATGCGGCGACGATGCCCAAGAAACGTTGACTCAAGAAGCGGCAACCCATCCCAACTTCTCCCACACAGAGTTTGCTTACCCTCGCCAACCTAAATCGGCACATAGTTTCAAAAAGCAAGAGCAACCGTAAGGCCCGTTGGGAGGAATGGGAAATTTGGCCCCCAGCCAGTTCTAAGGCACATCGAATTCTCGGCCACTTGCCCAATCGCGTCCTCGTTCTTTCTGCCAAATTGGGTTGTCGAACGCTCACTCCCATCGGGCAGCAATCTTCGGGACAAAAAATCCTTGTGGGGGATCCGCCAAACTTACTACCAAAAGAGTAGAGTACACACGAAAGCCAGGATAGCGATGAACAAAGCGGTAGATAAGAGCGCCTCACAAGCCTACGTTCTTGTCACGAGCGTCGGCGAGGACCGCCCGGGTTTGGTTGAGGAATTAGCAGAATGGTTTTTGAACCATGGGGGAAACATAGTGGAGAGCCGAATGGCACAGCTTGGCGGCGACTTTGCTGGCTTGATCCTTGTTGCCGGCCCTCCCAGCCTTCTGTCCGATTTGGAAGCGACGCGTGACGCCTTCGAAGCCCGTACCGGTCAATGTGTCTACCTAAAACCGACTCGGGAGGCTCCCGCAGCAGTAGCGCCCGCCATGCTGCGTTATGTGCTGAAGGCCACAAGTCTCGATCACCCGGGCATTGTTTATTCCATTTCGAAAACCCTCTGCCGGAAGCGCGCAAACATTGTCTCGCTTGTCACGCATACAGGCCACGCACCATTTAGCGGCGCGCCTATCTTTCATGTCGAGATGGTGGTGGATGTGCCGGCAGAGGTGAACATCCCGGCGTTGCGCGCAGAACTTGGTGAATTGGGGTTACGCGAAAATATCGATATTGAACTTGCCGCAGGCGGGAGCTAACCGAAAGTTGCATGCCTATTTATTCCGCGAAAACCGGCATTCCCAAGGGTGTTTCCAAAGATACCGAAGGACCGTCAGGAAGGCATGGATCGTGACTCAATGGTCGTTAAAATAAGAAAGCACAAGATATCTGAAGCAATCAACTTGGGTCTTTCCGAATCCCGATTCAGAATTTTCGCTCTTTCGGGAACCAAGTTCGGACATTTTATTTCTGAAGATTGAAAAGGATAGACGGGGTATTCGTAACACGAAAATGTGACTTTGTGGCAAAGTTTCGTATAGGAAGCGTCACACAAACTGTGAAACGATGAAACTCGAACACTAAGAATGAAGTCAGAGAGTCAGGCATGAACGACGAACTCAAGATTCCAGACCTAACGATTTCAGCAAACACTTACGAAGAAGCAGTTGCGGAAGGAATGCGTCAGTTGGGAGTCCCAGCCGATGCCGTGGAAATCGAGCAACTTGAGGAAGCCCACGACGACACCTTGCCGGGAGCAGAGCCTTTGCCGGGAGTCACGGTGCGTTTCCGCATCAAAATGGACGTTCTTCTCGACCACGCGAAGCGCCACTTAGAGCGGATCCTTGAACTCATGGGAATTGAGGCGCACGTGGAAGCGCTCACCAAGCGCCGCGGCCTTACCCTCAATATCATCTCCAAAGGCGATGGCTCACTCATTATCGGCAAAAATGGGCAGAACCTCGATGCCTTACAGTACGTCCTCAACCGCATTGTTATGAAAGGGGGGCGGGAAATTGTCCCCCTGATTGTGGACTCCGAAAACTACCGAGAAAGGCATTATACAAAGCTGGAGGAACTTGCCCGGCGGACGGCAAAGCGGGTGGTGCGGACGGGCCGTGAAATCGCGCTCAAACCCATGCCGCCCAGCGATCGCAAAATCATTCATCTGGCCCTACGGGGCTTCCGCGGTGTGCACACCATTAGCCGGGGTGAAGAGGGAAACCGGCGGGTCGTAATCACCCCCGAGCAAGGGGCTCCCCCACCCAAGGGGGTGATTCGTGGTCGGCGGCCGATGCGCCGCAATGACCCGCGCTCGCGAGGCTCCCACGAAGGGCGACGAGAGTTCCAGCAGTCCTCGGGCCAACCAGCGCGGAATGGAACCGCGGACTCTGAATCAGGGGGTGAGAACCCCTCGCCGGATTCTCCCTCACAGCCCAACTCGTGAGCCGGTGGACTCGCCAATAAATATAGAGCGCCGCAGCAGACACTCCGCGGCGATCACCTAAATGTAGTATCGCCCCGATCGGGGCTAAGGGAGCGCGAAGAGCACCCTTATCCTGGATCGAAAGCGCCTTCCCTGCAATCGTTTTGCGGACGGCTTACTCGCCGCTCAGCGACAGCAGGCGCCGAAGTACCGGCGCATAGCATTCCGCCATACGGACAAACCCTAAGTCCGTGGGATGCACGCCGTCCACTGTGCCCTCTTCGCGGCCGGCGAGCTGTTTGTCCGCTGGAAGCAAATAAAGACGCGCGATTCCTTTCTTACGCGCGTCAGCAAACACCTTTTGGAGTGCACGATTCTGCTCATCCCGGCGCGATTTCAGGGGGTTCTCAACGAGCAGAATCGGCGTTTGCGGATGGTTGGTCCGCAGCTTCTCGACCCACATCGGGAGACGCTCGCGCACCTGCTCGGTTGTCATATTTGGAAGAGGCTCGAGAACAAAGACCGCGGCGTCGAGCTCATTGACGAGGTCCAATACCTCCGGCTCGCCTTTGCCGGAACCGGAAAAGCCTAAGTTGATCACTGGACGATCGAGCCATCGGCCGAGAATCATCACATGCCCCATGCCCGCACGCGAGGCACACCCGCCTTGGGTAATGCTCGTGCCGTAAAACACAATGGGCTTGGCTCGCTCTGGGGAACGAGGGGCAGCGGGGGCCAGTTTGGCAGCGGGATCAATGCCAATCCGCAAGCTCGTGGTGGGATGGTATGGCGGTAGGTGCAGGAGATACTCCGAGAAGCCCGCAGGCGCTTTCGAGATGAGCACCTGAGAGGTACGATGATCCTGAGGCCGACCCGTGGCCACGTATCGCCAACCCCGCCCCGTTCGCCGATAAAGATCCAGCCCAGCACTTCCGCTGAAAGCCATGTGGTTCATTTTCAGGGCCGTGACTCCATCCCATTCCGCGGCGATAGTCGTAGAATCGGTAACGAACCGTACACAGATGCCCGCTGTGTGCTTGCTGAGATCCCACACCGCGGGCGGCACTTTACCCTTGGCTCGCGCGGGAAGACGTTGCCAGAATTGCTCCGTGTCATTGTAGCCCTTCCCCTCCACCGTAAGCAGGCGCGCATCGTACCACGCAAACGATGAGGTCGCGGGACGATCCGCTGCGGACAGCGGCAGGGGCGTTACACTCCCTCCCATGGCGGGTTGCCCCAGACATGCCAAATGAACTGCAGCGACTCCAACCGCAACCTTCTGAGCTTTTCGGACACCCATGGAGTTCTCTCTCCTCCCAACAGATTTCTCTCGATCTACGAATTCTTTGTTGAGTGCATCCGGCTTAGAGGGCTCGAATTATTTCAAGCGCTATCTAACTTGCTGGCGCTTTTTGTCGGTCGAAAAACTTGCGAAGGTCGCTAGCCCTCAGCGCGTGCCTCAGACGCCAGTTTTCGGCTTTTGGCAAACAATCAGGTCTTGGAAACCGTCGAGGCCGCACGGCACATAGGCAACCACTCGTAAATAGCGCGAGCAAAGCTGGACGGTATAACGTTTCGGCTGGAATACCATCCGATAAACTGTCTCCGGCACAAACCACCGCATGTTGGGATCTGGCATCGAGTCGTCGATGTCCCGCAGGAGCCCCGGCGCGCGAGAGGTTCCAACGACACGCTCAAGCCATCTCCGCCAGCCGGTCGGCCGAACGTCCGGGTGCTTTAGTCGATAAGCGAATTCGGCATTGGTGGAAGCAAGGAAATACCCGCCGGGCGCGAGGAGTCGCTGGATTTCGGCTAACCAAGCGGCTTGAGCCTCTCGATCGAGATGCGTCAGAACCGAGCACGCCAGTATGACCTGAAATGTGTTGTCTTCGAACGGGGTAGGGGGCGAAAGTTTAACTTTCAGAAAAACACCGCCAGGCAGATTCTCGCCACACCACTCAATAGCCTCGGGATCAATGTCGCAACCAGTCAGGCGAAACGCTGGCAATCGCGAAAGAAAGTACCGGGCTACCCGACCGCAACCACATCCCCAGTCCAGAAGCTGGCCGGTGGTCGGGATCCCATAGCGGAGAAACACGTCCGTGAGATCCGTGAACATCTTCAGGCCTTGAACAAGGAAGTGCTCGCCGGAAACGCCCGAAACGCGTTCTGCTAAAGCGGAAGGGGGAAGAGGCAACTCTCGATCTTGAGGTTGAAGCACATAGCTGCTGAGTCGCCCAATCGGCCGCTTGTTGGAAATAGCCACCACGTCCACCCGTTTAGGAGCAAGCGCTGCGTTACTCAATTCAAACCGGAAACCGAGGGGCTGCGAATCATTAGCCCATCGACATGCTTCCTCCACATCCGGCCGGCTCTCGGGACGAACCACACCCACCGCTTGCCCGTTGACAAAAAGGGTCGCACTTTCAGGTCGCTTCCCGAGCGCAAAAAGCCAGCCGTGCCCGCGCAACGTGCCGTCGCGCCATTCTAAGCTATCAAAATGACCCGCCACGGGTTTCAGCGTAAGCAAAGGTTGTTTGAATTCGAATTCCATCGTGTGAATTTCGTGCGTTACTTGAGCGCGCCATTGCAAGGGGTGTGTGGCCTAGTTACGCATGCGGCCGTTAGGACCAAGCTCCCCGGAAAGTCCACGGCGAGGACTGCCGAGTACTGGGGCAATTCCTACTCCTCGCCGCTTCCCTCGGCATTCTCTGGCGTCTCCTCTTGGTCGGTCTCGGGCGTTTCGGGAGGCGGCAGTTTGACGTGTACTCGGTGAATCCGATGCTGGCGCATTTCGCTGACGATGAGCTCGACGCCGTCAATTGTGACTGAGTCGCCAGCTTTCGGCATGCGGCCCAACGCATTCAACAGCAAGCCGCCAATGGTATCCACCTCCTCCGAGGTAAAGGAGGTGCCAAGAGCATCGTTCACTTCATCGAGTAAGGTGACTCCATCGACCAAGTACTCTCGTTCTCCAATTTCGCGGATGCGTGGGGCTTCCTGATCAAACTCATCCTGAATTTGGCCGACGATGGCTTCAATCACGTTTTCGAAGGTCACGAGGCCGGCAGTCCCACCATATTCGTCGACCACAATCGCCATGTGAAGGCGCCGTTGCTGAAACTCGCGCAGGAGGGCATCAATGCGCATGGTCTCGGGCACAAAAAACGTTTCACGCGCGATATGTTTCAAGAACTCTGCCCCCGAGGCGGGTGGATTCGCCTCAAGATCGCCTCCGGCGATCATGGGATTGCGATATTCTGGCTCGCCTTGCCCCGCCGCAATTGCCTCAAGGTCCTTCATCTGCCAGAAAAGGTCCTTCATGTGGACGATGCCGAGCACGTGATCCAAGTCGCCATCCACGAGTGGATAGCGGCTGTGGGCCGTTTGTTCTGCAATCATAAGGTTGTAAGCGAGCGGCTTCTGAATGTTGAAAAACGCGACTTCGGTTCGGGGAACCATGATCTGCCGCACCGTGCGCGAGGATAGCTCAAACACGTTCTCCAGCAGGTCGTGCTTTTCGGTCGGTAAGACTCCCGATCGCTCAGAGGCCGCCACAAGCATCCGCAGCTCTTCCAAGGTGTGCACCATCTCTTCGCCCGACACCGGCTGAATGCCAAAAATCCGCAAGAGCGCGTCCGAACTGCGATTCAGCAGCGCAATCGCGGGCTTAAAAACCAAATCAAAGAAATAAAGAGGATAGGCAATCCACATCGCCGTGGGCTCCGCCTTGCGGATCGCCAGACTCTTGGGAGCCAACTCGCCAACCACCACATGGAGATAAACAACTAACCCTGTCCCAAAGAAAAAGGAGGTCCAACGCATCGCTGTTTCGTTGTGAATCGAGAATGCACGAAAAACAGGTTCCACGAAGATGCGCCGCATTGTTTCCTCGCCCACCCAACCAAGCAGAATGGAGGCAATGGTCACCCCCAGCTGGCAAGCGCTCAGATAAGCATCCAAGTGCTTGACGAGGTGGTCGAGGATCTTCGCGCGACGCGAACCTCGCTTCAGGAGTTTCTCAACCGTGGTGCCTCGGACCCGAACGATGGCAAATTCCGCCGCGACAAAGAAACCGTTCAGGAGTAGAAGGAATATAACGGCGACCAGTCGCCCAATCGTGGATAGAAATTCTTCCATAAGCTTTGTGTGTTGGCTTTATAAGTATTGCAGCGATTTTGATATCCGCAACGCAAGGATTTCCGTAGTTTCTTTCTTTTTAAGTAAATCGGAGTTGCCAATATGAAGATAACACTTGAGCGCAGTTCGTACAGAAAAGAATAGTAGCTGCAACAAGTCCAAACGGAGGGCACAGCGATGGTGGAACGCGTCGAAAAACTTGAAGACCTCCTGCAGGAAATGGTGGACCGTGGCGCTTCGGACCTGTTCCTAAAAGCTGGTTCGCGCCCCGCCATGCGCATTGACGGTGAAATTGTGCTCACCGACTACGGCGAAATGACGATGGATGAGACTCAGGCCATCGCATTGCAACTCATGACCCCCGAACAGGCCGAATATTTTGCGCGGATTCCCGAGATGGACTTGGCGGTCGGTGTGCGGGGCGTTGGGCGCTTTCGCGTCAATATCTTCCGACAACGCGGTTCGGTGGGCCTCGTTTTCCGATACATCTCCAACCCCACGTTTTCCTTCGATGATCTCAACCTTCCGCCCGTCGTGCGCACGCTCGCTGAGAAACGTCGTGGGCTCATTCTCGTGACAGGTACGACGGGCAGCGGCAAATCCACCACTTTGGCGGCGATGATCAATCACATCAACCACACCCGCCGATGCCACATTGTGACGATCGAAGATCCGATTGAATTCCTCCATCAGGATGAGCTGGCAATCATCAATCAGCGCGAAGTGGGCTTTGACACCAAGAGCTTCAGCGATGCGCTCAAGCACGTGATGCGCCAATCGCCAGACGTCATTCTTATTGGCGAAATGCGCGACTTGGAGACCATCTCGACGGCGATCGCGGCAGCCGAGACGGGTCACCTCGTGCTCTCGACTTTGCACACGATTGACGCCGTTCAGACGGTCGAACGCATCATCAATTACTTCCCTGCGTACTTACACCCACAAATCCGGATGGAGTTGGCGCTCTGCTTGCAAGGTGTCATCTGCCAGCGGCTTTTGCCTTTGGCTTCGGGCCGCGGCCGAATCCCTGCGGTTGAGATCCTCGTCTCCACCCCAACGATTCGCAAGCTCCTCCACGAAGGCAAAACCCTCGAGTTACCGGTACACATTGAGGCCGGTGGACATGTAGGGATGCAAACGTTCAATCAATCCCTCCTGCAGCTCTACCGCATGAAAAAAATTCGAATGGAGGATGCTCTCCTCTACGCAAGCAGTCCGGACGAATTCCGGCTCATGGCGGAGGGCATTGCTTCGGGGGTCAAGGCCCGAGAAATGGGCAGCATCTACGGATAACTGGCGGGGCGCGTGCAACGAGAAGATTAAAGACGTCCAAATCGGGCGGCGACAAAACCTGTTTCGTGTCCACGAAATGAGAGAATTTCACCTTGGCACAAATCGCACGCGCTGCCAATATGTACTCTTGTTCGGAACAGAAGCGGGCTTCATTACTCAAAGCGACTGCGGACCACGGTAGGTGCGATGGCGGGGAAGAAGCGATTTACTTTTTTCAAAGTGCTGCTCCTGCTTGTAGCCGCGGTTCTCGCATGGGTGCTGCTAAGCCTCCGCTCGCTCCAAGAACTCTTGCAAGCTTATCAGGAGCGCAACCGTGAGCGCGAACAAGTGGAGATGCTGGAAGAACGCATCCGCCTCTTGGAACGCCAACGCAAAAGCCTTGAATTCAGTGGGGTAGAAATGGAGCGGCAGCTCCGAGAATATTACGGCATGGTGCGCCCCGGCGAAAAGGTAATCTACTTGGCCAGCGAACAGGAGACGTCAGCCACCGTCCGCAACTTTATTGGCGAACTGGAGACAACTTCTCCAGCCTCGGCGAGGAATGTTGAAACTGAGCCAGAGCCACCCTCCGAGAGTTCCGACTCGAATTCTGCTCAAAAAAGTTCTGCTTCCACAAAGGTGAAGAAATCCACGAAGCGAAAGTAATAAACAATGCGCTGCGGGACGTCGGTGACCGCAGTGGGCATGGTTGCCGAGCGATGAACTTGGTTCGGCAACGCAAGCGTAGGTTGGATTGACGCGGGGTGGAGCAGCTGGTAGCTCGTTGGGCTCATAACCCAAAGGTCGGCGGTTCGAATCCGCCCCCCGCTACCAACCTGGCTTGAAAGGCAAGCGCCTCAATTCCCCACGCACCGACGCAGCCCGAGAGTGCGCACACAGGGTGGCGACGTAGCTCAGGTGGTTAGAGCGAGGGTCTCATAATCCCTAGGTCAGTGGTTCGAGTCCACTCGTCGCTACCACTTTTCTTTCTGCCAGTGGTGCCACCGATTTCTGTTCCTGTCTTTTGGGCAACTAAACTCTCGTGACTTCACGAGCTGTCCGTCTCCCCATAGCCCCAAACGAGAACTTACATTGGTGCTGGCACTGGCTCGTTGCGCCCTTTTTGTGGTCACCGAAAAAGCGGTAGGACTGCGTGCCCTCTCACTGACTCACAATGTGGGAAAACGGCTTCGCAGCGTTGCGGGGGCGGTAAGCGACGGAGACGTAGGCCAACTCGCCTTCCTACAACTTCTGCTTGCATGATGAAGGTGCTCCCAAGACAAGTCAAAAGCGAATGACTGACGCATCCAATGGCACAACACCGGCGGGTTCCGCACCGCCCACGCAACGCGGAGTCCAAACACGCGTGATACTCATTCGGGGCATCGCGGTGCTTGCGTGCACATTGGCTCTCCTATGCGTTTGGCTTACGCCCCACCGCTACCCGAAGTTTCCCATTGACGCCTACTACTACATGGAAATGGCGCGAAACGTGGCCGCTGGCCGGGGGCCTATTGTACGCTTTGAGCAAGGAGTGCCCAATAAATTCTTCGTCGGCTATCCCCTCGCTCTCGCCCTTCCGAGCCTTTTCGCACCACCCCACGTCGTTTGGCAAGGGCTCCACTCAGTGTACCTTTTTCTCCTGTTGTTCCTAATTCCCCTAGCTGTCCGTAGCATTGGGGGCAGTGAGGAGGTGGCGTGGGCCACATGCGCCCTGACCCTCGGTTCAAGCGTTTTTTTGAAGTGGGCCTCGCTCCCCTACGCAGAATTGCAGGCAACGCTCTTGTGTGTGGGGATGGTGCCGGCGCTCGTTTGGGCTATGCGCGAGCCAAGTCGCGCGCTTCGCTGGCTTTTGGCTGGCATCGTTGCAGGTTTTGCAATTCTCACGCGCCCTACAGCAGCGTGGTGGGTTCTTTTTGCAGCGACCGCGACGTTGACCTATCCGCGCGCGATGGCACCTCATTCACGCATACGGCAGTTCTTATGGTTTGTTGTGCCTGCGGTGCTTCTGCCCAGCCTGTACCTTGGTTGGCGGGGCATAGCCGGCACCCACCCACTCCCCTACGCGGCCGAGCTCATTGTTCGTCCGTCACAGGAAAGTCCGATCACACGCTTTCTGGGTTCACTTATGCAATTTTACGGTCTGCGCCAAGTAGATCCCCCAAGTGCGCTACTCAACGCAGGGCTGGTAGTTTTGCAAATCTTCCAATTCACCTCATGGCTGCTTGGTGGACGCGGGTACCTGGGCAAGTCCGCAGCCGTCGCGACCGGTGGCGTCGTGGGGTTTCTGGTACTCCACAGTTTCTGGCAATATTCCTCCGAGCGCTTTAATCTTTTGGCTTTACCACCAACGGCGTTCCTTTTGGCCCGTTGGTTGGAGTGGTGGTGCGACTCGGAGCGAACGGTGGATAAGACAACGGCGGGGCGCGCGGGGGCTTTTCTTGTGCTGGTCAGTGCGATTTGTCTAACGCAGTGGCTCTACACGCCCGTGGTTCTCGAGGATCACATTCGGGCCCTCAGAGAAAATACCGGACGACCACGGGAGCTGGCAGAGCTTGCGAATACCAACCCGCGCACTGCGTGGATCGAAATTGGGCCCGAATTCGCCTACTACTTTCAGGGCCGTACGATCTTTGACCGAGACGAACCATTTTTCTACCGACGTCTGCCCGAAGCAGAAAAGCTTTTTGCGCAACGCGAAGTTGCGTGGGTTGTGACCAATAAGACAGAGGAAGATTGGCTGCGCGCTCATCCCGGGGCCGCTGCGTCGGGCGTCCGGCTCTACCGCGAGGCCGACGATGGAGTGTGGACACTCTATCGCGTAGAGTACCGTCAGCCCCCCTTAGTCCCACAGAAGTAATCTCGGCGCCTCACTGGGTTCAGCTAACTCGAATCATGCTTAGAAGGTCAGTTGTTGGGGCTAAACTTCCTGTAGCGACGCATCCTTTTCCACCCCACGCGATCGCGGACCCGCCGGAGTTTGAAGCTTGCACCAGACGGCTGGGCGTGCTGGACCGCAAGTTTCGTCTCTGCTGCGAGGATGGAGCCCTTGCGGCTCACCAAGCGATATAAGCAACACTGGGGTCGCGAGATGAACCCATCACGGCCGGGGCCTATTTGACGGGGGCGTAAGAAAAAGCTCTGCAGGGATTATTGGATTATTCTCGTCTTGAGTTCTGGATGAAACTTCTTGCCATTGAGAAAGGAAAGATGTTAGGCACAGTGGTGTTAGGAAAATAAGAGATTTTTCTGCACAGGGAGGTTGGAGTGCGATTATTTTCCTGAGCAAAGCAAATGGGGAAAGGAGGTGAATCGTGATGCAAAAGAAGGGATTCACTCTCATCGAGCTTCTGATCGTCGTCGCAATTATTGCTATTTTGGCCGCGATTGCGGTCCCTAATTTCTTAGAAGCTCAGACCCGTTCGAAGGTCTCGCGGTGCAAGGCGGACATGCGTAGCTTGGTCACAGCCCTCGAGTCCTACGCGGTGGACAACAACAAGTATCCACCGCCGGCAGACACGGCGGTCTACACGAGCGCAGATGCGTGGGGAACACATTTCCATTCCCGCATTCCCAACTACCTGACGACGCCGGTGGCGTACGTGACCGCACTGTACCAAGACCCATTTGTTACCCAGAATAACACGTTTACAAGCGCCACGTACCCAGATTCCACGCAGGTGGGTAAACGTTACGTCTACTACGAGACCGAAGGCATGGTCCAGAACCTCGGGGATTTCTGGGGTGGAACGCTCGTTCCGTGGCTTGGCAAGTGGGCGATGTATGGCTATGGTCCGGACCGAACTCCGTTCCAAGGGGCAAAAGCCACTCTGCTTCCTTACGACCCCACGAACGGCACGGTGAGCCCGGGCAACATCGTGCGCTGCCAGCGCAACGTGGATGGGACGCCGGTCAACCCTGTCACGGGCACGTTCCTGTGGCCGTGGTTCTCTGCTAAGTCAGAGAGGGAAGGAGGAGAGAGAAGAATGTTTCTTTCTCCTCCTTTTTCTCTTACATGCGAGAATCCCGTTCTTCCACTCACCGGCCGAAGCCACTTCCCCCAATTCCGCGTAGCCGGAGCTTAAGATCGTTTGCAGAATCTGCGTACCGCAAAGCCACTTCCTCTTCCACAATGCCGGCCTTGACCAGCTCGTACAGGTGCATGTCGAACGTCTGCATCCCGTCCTTTGCGCTTTTTGCCATCACACCTTTGAGCTCCTCGACATCCCCTTGCGCAATGAGTTCTTGCACGCGCGGAGTATTGAGAAGGATCTCGACCACCACCACACGTCCACCGCCAATGCGTGGTACCAGCCGCTGGCTCACAATCGCCCGCAGATTGAGGGAGAGCTGGGTGAGTAACTGCCGTTCCAGCTCTTTAGGAAATAGATTCAGGAGGCGCTCAAGGGTTTGATTGGCATTGTTCGTATGTAGAGTCGAGAGCACCAAATGCCCCGTTTCGCTCGCGTGGAGGGCGAACATAGCCGTTTCGGTATCCCGAATCTCCCCAATAAGAATCACTTGCGGTGCTTGGCGCAACGCGCTTCGCAAGGCCTCATGAAAACTTTCCGTATCAATGCCCACCTCCCGTTGGCTCACCACACAGCCCTTGTGTTCATGCGTAAACTCGATTGGATCCTCAATGGTGACGATGTGGCCCGAGGAGTTGCGGTTGCGCCAATCAATCATCGTTGCAAGCGTGGTGGACTTGCCTGTCCCCGTCGCACCCGTGACGAGGATAATCCCCCGCGGACTCATCACAAGATCGGCCAACACTTGCGGCAACCCTAATTCTTCGAAAGAGCGAATTTCTTGCCGAATGAGGCGCGCTACCATTGCCACTGTTGAGCGCTGATAGTAGGCGTTGAACCGGAAGCGGTGACCTGCGACCTTAATGGCAAAATTCAAATCTCGCCGATGACGAAATTCGTCCCACTGTTCTGGAGTCATAGCCTCCTGAGCTAATCGGACGGTATCTTCAGGAGTCAGAGGCAATTCACCGATTGCAGTCAGTTGACCATGGACCGCAATCATAGGTTTAGCCTCGGCAGTGAGATAGAGGTCCGAGGCGTCGTGTCGCACCACTTCTGCCAAAAGTGCTTCAAGCTGGTAAGTCATCTGTTCCCTCCTCTAACCCAAGGTTATTGCATTCCAGTGAAAACTCAATTTCCATTGGCCCGAACATCACGGCGGAGAGCGGCGTTCACTTCCGCTTGCCGAACACCTTCATCCAATCTTCTTCGTCTTGGGGCGGTGGTGGCGTCGAACTTTCGCGGCGAGCTGCTGCGGGAGTGGGACGAGATGTTGTTGGGGTGGCGCTTGCGGAAGGTGTGCTTGTGCCTCCCGGTGTTCCAGCTTGGCCAATCGGGGCAAACCCCTCATCAGCGTCGAACAAGAATTTGTTGTTTGCGTGCGTAATGGCCTGCTCCTTGGAAATGACCCCTTCGTACACTAGTTGCTTCAAAACCTGATCGAGAGTCTGCATGCCGTATTTTGCGCTCACTTGGAGAATGGACGGGAGCTGATGGGTTTTTGCTTCTCGGATCAGGGATCGGACGGCGGGCGTCGCCACCATGATCTCCATTGCACAGACTCGGCCGCGTCCATCCAAACGTGGGATCAGGGTCTGACAAATGACGCCCTGCACACTCTCCGAAAACATCACCCGCACCTGCTCTTGCTGTTCTGGCGGGAAAACATCAATGAGTCGGTCCACCGTTTTGGGTGCGCTACTGGTGTGGAGTGTGCCAAACACTAAGTGGCCAGTCTCGGCAGCCGTCAGAGCGAGTGAAATGGTTTCAAGATCTCGCAGCTCCCCCACCAAAATGATATCGGGGTCCTCACGCAGCGCGCTGCGTAGGGCGTTGGCAAAACTGTGGGTGTGGACGCCCACCTCGCGTTGATTCACGAGACACTTCTTGTGCTGATGGACAAACTCGATCGGGTCCTCAATCGTAATGATATGGTCTTCGCGGGTCTCGTTGATATAATCAATCATCGCGGCGAGCGTAGTGGATTTGCCGCTTCCTGTCGGACCCGTCACTAAGATGAGCCCGCGGGGGCGATGGCAAAGCTCTTTGAGGACCGGCGGCATCCCGAGCTCATCAAGCGTCTTGATCTTTGTGGGGATGACTCGGAAAACGGCGCCTTCGCCCCTCCGGTTGAAGTAAACGTTGGCGCGGAACCGCACTGCCTCACCGAACTCGAGCGCAAAATCCAACTCAAGGTCCCGCTCGAGGCGCTTCTTCTGGTCGTCCGTAAGGATATCGTAGATCATCGTGTGGAGCATGTCGCGATCCAAGATCGGAGCCTCCATCGGGACGATCCGGCCATGGATACGCTGGCAGGGCGGTGCACCGACCGTGAGATGAAGATCCGAAGCGCCTTTGTCGCGCGTATCAATGAGCAGGTCCGCTAAGTCCATCGCTGTTCCTCCGGAATCTCGGGTTGAGCCGCAACCGCAGGGGGCAACACTTCCAGAGAGCATGTGGAAGCTGTCAGCCGGACGACGGCTGCTTGCCCATCTCGGATGAACTGCTCCATCCATGTGGGAAGTGACTTGTCTTCCGCGCCAAGTGGCGCAGCGAGAATGACGCGGGGGGAACGGGGGAACTCTGCCCGCAGCCGTTCGAAGACCTCACGGGCGCAGAGCACATCAAAAGCCACAACCGAAGGCGTCAGGCGACGCACAAGCACCACTGGATCGCTCGCAAGTGCAGAAAATTGTATGGCGCGAGGGAACAGGCACCGCACGACATCTGTGAACAGCACGACGCAGTCCCCAGCGTGTGTACTGCACAAGGACGAGAAGAATTGGGCAAGTGGCGAGGCGTCCTCATAGCGAATAACTGTCAAAGGACAGCGGAGGCGTTCCGCCACAGAAATATGCTCCGCGCAAGGGGAGGGCGGGCTCTGCGAAAGTGCTCGGAGTCGCACAACAGCGCCGTTGCCGTCCAAAAGATAGGCCGCCTGAACGCGAAAACCTCGCCCTTGAAACTTGACAGGCAACTCAAGGTGCCCGACCGCATCCAGCGGGTGCCCCCACCAGACCGTTCGTGCGCGCAAAGCCTCGACAAGGCCTCCTGCAACATCCACTGAAATCACTCGCAGCGGCAAACGCTGCAAGTCGCCGGCGAGCTTCTCGCGAACAACAAACGCGTGGTCCCCGGAAGTCCGCAACACCACATCGGCGTTGGGTTCTTCAAACACTCTCTCCAAACACGATTCAAGAAGCTCGTGGGTCTCGGCGGTTTCCGAATCCACTCGTTCAGGGGGAGACGAAAGTGCTTCGACGCTAAGGAGCCGCGCGGCGGCAAACTCGAGGGCTTTCTCGATCTGGAAAGCATCGGCCAGTTGGACTACGAGTTCCTTGCCCGGCACGAACGCGCTCAGCTCGCGCAGACCCTCGGTGTCGTTCGGGTCTCCAACGGCCACGATGAGCTGAGATTCGATTTCCAAGAGCGGCAAGAGTTTGTGTTTGTGCAGAAACTCCAAAGGGAAACGGCGGACAAGATCTATGTCGAGCATCGAGGGCTCAATTACCATGGCAAGCGTCCCGAACTGCTCGGCCAAAGCCGAGGAGAGAAGGCTTGGCGTGATAAATTCGAGGGCAATCAGCGCCTCGCCCAAACGCATGCCGTTGGAGCGCGCATACTGAAGAGCCTGCTCACATTGTTCCGCGGTGATGAAACCCCGCTCCACCAAGAGCTGCCCAAGCGCTTTGTTCGACACTTTTGACAAGGGTGACACCGATGACCGATCCGCTGCATTGAACACGCTTCTCACCATCCCCATCGATTTCGCTCTCGGGGAGTCACCGCCCCAAGAGCGCGGAACCCTCGATTTGAACTATGCTTTGGTGGTAAGCTACTTTTGGTGCGCAGTCAACTGTTGGCTTCACCAGCTATTAGATGAGTATTCTATGAAAGCACACTTCGAACAACTCTGAGGCCGGGTTCGTTCTCTGCCATTCATTGCCTACCACATTAGTGCATAGAAATCCAGCAGCGGGGTTTTGCTTATCCGTGTGCTTGTCCACTGCACTGGACCCGGCAGATGCATTTGGCTGTGTCCTTTCGTCCAAGCCAGACAAAGTGCGTTCGGGGAGGACCTCTTAATGAGGGAACAACGCGACAAGAGTTCTTGCCATGCAGTGTTGCCACGATGTGAATGGGACCGACTTTAGGAAGGTTGGAAGTATCGAGAGTGACGATTCTTCAGCGCTACATGCTTAGGGAGTTGCTCGAACCCTTTGGTCTGGGGCTCGGCGTGTTTACGTTTGTGTTCCTTGTGGGGCAACTCTACCGCATTCTGGACCTGCTGATGAACCAGTCGGTGAGACCGCTGGTGGTGATCGAGCTGATCCTTGCCCTGCTGCCGGGCATCTTGTCGCTGACCATTCCCATGGCCCTATTGGTGGCGGTCCTCCTCTCCGTGGGTCGTCTGGCTGCCGACCGCGAAATCCTTGCGATTCGCATGAGCGGGGTCAACCTTGTGCACATTTTCTGGCCTGTGTTGGGAGTTGCGGCTACGGCTGCCATCCTGATGATCTTGGGCAATCAGAAGCTGGTTCCCTTCCTTAACCTGAAGAGTACGGACCTCGCGATCCAAATCGAATTCGACGTTCTGTCGAGCATCCCGCCCAACCGCTTTTTCGAGCTCGATACGGCCGCAGAGGGGCAATCGAGCGTGTTCTTCTATGAGAAGCGCGACCCGGTCACCGGCGACATGAAGCACATCAACATCAAGACCACGATTGAGCCCAAGACCGACGAAACGGAAAAAGCGCGCGAAAAACAGCTACGCGAACGTATGAAGACAGCGATCAAGAGTAACGACAAAAGGACGCTCGCTGCCTTGCGCAAAGAACTTCAGAAACTCGAGCAAGCTCGCAAAGACCGCAAGGTAAACGAGTCGCTCATTTGCGCAAATCAGGGCCGTATTGAGGCCGATTTGGCAGCCCGCATGATCTCGATCCACCTAACCACCGGTTCAATTCATTTTGTGGACCCGGACCGCCCCACCGCTTACAACATCATCCGCTTCGATGAAATGCGCAAAGGCATCCGGCCCCGCATGACGCGCACCGAAGAGGGGGCTTACGAAAAGGCGCCCCGGGAAATGAGTACTGCGGAGCTACGCACCGAGATGATCAACTCGACAAAGCCGGGCCGCTACTACACGGAGCTGCTCCAGCGCTTTTCGATCCCCTTGGCGTGCATCGCGTTTGTCTTGATCGGCTTTCCCCTTGCCGTGTATGTCAAGCCCACGGGAAAAGCGATTGCATTTGCAATTTCATTTTTTCTTATCCTTTTATACTACGGATTGCTAAATTACGGCATTTCGTTGGGAAGAACGGGTAGCACAATGGCTGGGTTTGCGATCTTCTTCCCGAATATACTTTTGGCGCTGGTGGGTTCGTTCCTGTTGTATCGCATGGTGATGAAATGACGCAGAACTGTAGACGGTGGCTGAAGAAGACAGCGCGCCAGATCGGCGGATTTGTGCTGAAAAGCTCTTTGCTGCTCGGCGTCGTCGGTGGGGCTTGCGTTGCGCTCTGGTCGCCGTTGCGTGCCCCACACCCAACCTTTCCCCCCCTAAAGCAGTTCTCCCCCTTTAACGTTGCTTTGCAGGAAGGGTACCCCGCTCCACCAACCTCGAGTGAATCGGCGGACGCCACCGTCACCCCAGACGCCGAAAAGCAAAATGTGAGTGCCTCCCCGGATCGAATACCGGCAGAGACCGACGCGACGAAGCTTACGCCGCCAGCACCGCCAGATTCTTCCGTTACCCCATCCCCCACCCAACCTCAGGAATCGGAGTCCGGTGAGCTGCCTGCCGAAGAAACTTCCATGGCGCGGCTGACGCCCCCAGCACCCGGCGGGGTGAAATGGAACCCGGATGAATACGAACTGTTGCGTCAGGACGCACTGGCGACAAGCGACGTTCTGGCGGCGCTCCCGCCCGGCTTCGTTACGCCACCGGCCAAGCCGCTCTCGCTTGAGGAACTGCTGGCGGCAAATCGCCCGGAACAAGACGTCACATACCTCTTGCCGAAAGGGTCTTACGGCGACCCGAAGAAGAATTTTGAACGGGCGGTACGCGAATTTGCTCCGCTTCCGCCTGGCCAAATAATCGTAGAGTCCACGGACTACCTGGATTTCGACGAAGAGCACCATCAGATCTATGGGAGTGGTCGCGTCACCGCGCGCTACGGCGCGTATAAACTCGAAGCCGACCGCATGCTCGTGGACACGCTTCTCAAGGAAGTGCAAGCCTACGGCAATGTGGTACTCACCACCCTCAGCGACCACGTGGAAGCGGAATCCATGTGGATTAGCACTGAAACGGGGCAAGGTGTGGCCTATGGCGCGCGGGGTCGCTCTGGCCCGTTCTATTTTCTTGGCGAGCCGTTCAAAGGCGACGGAAAGGTCACGTTCCGTCAGCTGAGTAAGGATGAAAGCCTTTTGAAAAATGCCTCATTCACCACCTGCGATTTCCCTGTTCCCCACTATCGGCTCCGCGCGCGCGAGTTTGTGGTGTACAACAACGACCGCGTGTTTGGGCGCAACGTCGTGCTCTACATCATGGAAAAGCCGGTTCTTTGGCTGCCATATTTTACGATGGCGTTGCGCGAGTCGAACCCATGGGGCTTCACGCTCGGCAGTGACAGCAAATTAGGGGCGTTCTTGCGCGTATGGTACGACTATTACCACGCTACCTATGCCCCAAGTAAAATTGACGACGACACGATGGTGGCCGAGGACAAACAGCGGGCCAGGCTCTACGTGGATTGGTTCTCCAAACGGGGCAAGGGGCTGGGACTCAACTACACATACTCGCTCGATTACGGTCGCCACCAAGGTAAGCTCAAGGTCTACGGCCTTAGCGATAATGACCGCAACGTGGATCCCACCAGCCGTTACAGCATTGATTGGTACAACCGCACTCGCCTGACCGAGCGTCTCTCGTGGCTACTCGACGTAGACTGGCAGAGCGATCCGGATCTGTTCTTTGATGTGATTGACCGCATGCGTGCGGCAACGGACCGCCGACGCGACCGCCTGCCCGAGCGGCGCTTCAGTACCGGACTCGAATACACAACCGACAACTTCTTCGCGGGCCTGCTGGTGGAGATCAAGGACCGCATCGGACGCGACCGCGTCACGAATTTTGCGGAGCCGCTGGACAATGACTACGATTACGATCGTGGCTACAATGACGAGCGCTTCGTGCGTCTTGCTCCGCCGGCAACCATCGGCACTGTGCCAGTCCCTTCGGACGGACTGTACACGGATCCGACTTCAATTAAAGACGAGAATCTCGACGACGGTCTCGACCCCAAGCGCTACGGCCGGGTAACCCAGCGCATGCCGCAGGTGACGATCTCCTCCAACCGCATGCGGTTGTGGACTCTGCCCCTCTGGTATCACGTGGACCTCAACGTCTTCAATAATCTCGATAAGGGACTCAACACCGTCAGTACGAAGGACGACAGCTTCGTCACCGGGTTCGATCTCTATCAATCGCTCAGCCACCTCCTGAAATTCTGCGAGCGCTACACGCTTCTGACGAAGGTGGGGCTCGGAGTGGGAGTCGCCGAACGCAACGATGATTCATTCAATCTGGATTTCCCCGCTGGCGCCACTTTCCCATTCGTGTACGATGGGCAACGCATTGGGGATACCATTACGGGGGTGACCTTCCTCGACCGCGACACCTTCCTCGTCGGCAGGCGCAAGTTTAGCCTCAAGAACGTCCAACCAGCATTTGTGTACGGGGACATTGACAGCCGTTTCAACGCCCGCATCACCGATGCGCTGACCGCATGGATCCGCTACCGCTATCGTGAAGGCACCAAAGATAGCTTGGGCGAGTTTTACGAAGGAATCGGTAGCCGAAAGACGCGCGACGATCTCTATCCGTTCCGTTTGCGCGAGCACTGGATCGAAGCGGGGCTCAATTATTTGGTCTATCGGCCCAACCTCAACGCAACTTTCTCCATCGGGCATAACTTGCAAGGACGCAGCGACATTACCCCCAACGAATTGCTCCGCTACGCAAACCTTGGGATGGGATGGACGAACGCTCGCAATACGCTCACCGTCAACGGCGGCATCAGCTTGCAGGAGCGGCAAATGCGCGATCCGACCGACCCGAACGAGTTCCAGCAGAGCTCACTGTCCACCTACATTGGGGGAACCTATCGGCCGGTGCATAATCGCTATTACACACGCCTGACACTGTATCAGACCAGCCCGCAAAACAATGATCCGCTCGGCATTAGCGGCAAGGATACGCTTGACCTGCGGGATGAAACGGTGGTGGACTTCACCTACGGTCGGCGCATCGGCTCGAAATACATGGTCGAGTATTCCAATCGCTATCGGTCCCGCGAGAGTGGCGTGACCGAACAATATCTGCGTGTCACCCGCGACTTCCACGACCTTGTGGCTGGTTTGGAATTGCGAGTGGACGACAAAGGACTCGACCCCGACAAGGAGTCGAGTACAAAGAAGGATTATCAGGTACGACTCCACTTCCGCCTGAAGATGGCGGGCGAGAAGGGGCCGACACCCATCCGCAAAACCGACACGCTCTTCAGCCGATCAAAACTTGGCGCCTTCGAAACCGGTGGTTGACGCAACGCCCAAGAACGTGCAATAAAGAGTCATCATGAGCGGACAAAAACCGAAAATCCTCGCAGTGGACGACGAGAACGATCTTCTGCTAATCGTCAAAACCGCGTTGTCCAATGAAGGTTACTTCGTCATTACCGCGACAAACGGTTACGACGCGTTGGCACTGGCAGAGGATGAGCGACCCGACCTCATCATCCTCGACATCATGATGCCCGAGATGTCTGGATTTGAAGTTTTGCAGGCGTTGCGGCAAAACGAGGCGACGGAGCGCATTCCGGTGATCATGCTGACGGGCCTCTCCGATCGAGAAAAAATCCGCGATGCTTTAAGTTCCGGCATTGACTACTACATTGTGAAGCCGTTCGAGCTCAACGACCTCGTCAGCAAAGTGAAATTGGCGATCTCGGACTCGCAAGACTTCCGCATTTAGCTCACCCACGACCATCCCCAAGTGAGGACCGTTGCGCAGTCACTTCCTTTGGGCGCACGCCTTAGCAAATGCGCGGAAGTTGTTCACCACTGAGCATATCGAGGATGCGAGTGGCACCGATGACGCTCCGAAGGGTGACACGCCCTTCTCCAGCAGCAGACAGCACTTTCCCAACAACTGTTGCATTGGCGGCCACCGGAAGGCGTTGGAGCGCTTGCACTGCTCGGTCTGCGTGTGCTTCCGGAACAAACGCTACGAACCGCCCTTCGTTTGCCACGTAGAGTGGATCGAAACCAAGCAGTTCGCACGCCGCCCGCACTTCCGGCGTCACTGGGACCATCTCCTCGTTTACGTGGATGTGCACCCCCGCGCTTTCCGCAATTTCATTGAGAGCGCTGGCGAGGCCGCCGCGTGTCAAATCGCGCAAACAGTGCACTTCGATTCCTTCACGCAGCAAAGCCTCGACCGCCCCCCACAACGGGGCGCAATCACTTTGAATCTGCGTCTCAAACTCCAATCCCTCTCGCACGGCCATAATCGCAATACCGTGGCGCCCTAAATCCCCGTTCACGATGATCGCATCGCCTTCGCGGACGGCGCCCGGGCCAATTGGGCGAGGTGCTTCAACGATTCCCACTCCGGCTGTATTGATGAACACGCCATCGCCTTTGCCACGGTCCACGACCTTTGTATCGCCGGTCACTATCTGCACTTCGGCGGCGCGTGCGGCTTGAGCAAGCGATTGAACCACACGCCACAAAGTCTCCATGGGCAGGCCCTCTTCGAGGATGAAGCCGACGCTCAGCCATTTTGGTCGCGCCCCACACATTGCTAAGTCGTTGACGGTGCCGTTGACCGCCAACGTGGCGATGTCCCCGCCCGGAAAAAACAGGGGCCGCACCACGTAGGAATCCGTCGTGAAGGCGAGCCGTGCACCCGCGGGAGGCTCAAGGATGGCACCGTCATGCCGCTCCGAAGCCGGAGCGCTTCCAAAGCTGGCCACAAACATTTTCTCGATGAGGTCGTGCATCAGGCGGCCGCCGCCACCATGGGCGAGAACCACTTGGGGATAGTCGCGAATTGGGATCGGACAAGTGAGGATAAAATTGCCAGACTCGCTCACGCTTCGTCGCTCCGGGCTGGGGATGTGGCTTGAGGACGCCGATAGCGATAATACGCCGCACAGGCGCCCTCGCTCGAAACCATGGTTGCCCCAAGCGGATGCTCCGGTGTGCATCGGCTCGCAAAGGCCGGACATTCGTGGGGCTTCTTCACGCCCTGCAGAATCAAGCCACTGATGCACTCGGGCGACTCTTCGACGCACTGCGAGGCGACGCCGAAACGTTCTTCCGCGTCGAATTCCCTATACGGCTCACGCAAGCCCAATCCGCTCGACGGAATCTCGCCAATCCCCCGCCATTTGCGCGCCACTACTTGGAACACTTCTTGGATCAGCTTTTGCGCACTCGTGTTGCCCTCTCGCTTTACGGCGCGCGTGTACTGGTTTTCCACTTCTGCGCGGCCCTCCTCGAGCTGGCGGACACACATCACAAGCCCTTGCAGGATATCCACGGGCTCAAACCCCGTCACCACGATGGGCACACGGTATTTTCGAGAGATTGGCTCATACTCATGGTAGCCCATGACCGTACACACATGTCCGGCAGCAAGAAACCCATTCACGCGATTCGTGGGCGAGGAAAGAATCGCTTCCATCGCCGGCGGCACGAGGACGTGAGAAACCAAGATGGAGAAGTTCTTCACCCCAAGTTGCTTGGCTTGATAAACCGCCATCGCATTCGCAGGCGCCGTGGTTTCGAAGCCGACCGCGAAAAATACGACCTCGCGGCTGGGGTTTTCGCGCGCAATTTTGAGCGCATCGAGCGGCGAGTAGACAATGCGCACATCGCCGCCGCGAGCCTTGACACTGAAAAGGTCTGAATTCGACCCCGGGACCCGCAACATGTCCCCGAAGGAACAGAAGATCACGTTCGGCCGAGCAGCTATTTCCACAGCCTTATCAATAAGCTCGACCGGGGTGACGCACACAGGACATCCCGGGCCGTGCACGAGCATAATCTCCGGCGGAAGAAGCTCATCCACCCCGAAACGCACTATCGCGTGAGTTTGCCCCCCACACACTTCCATGATGGTCCACGGGCGTGTGACCATTTTACGCAGGAGCCGACTGTAGTGACGCGCCGCCCGCGCATCCCGGTATTCTTCGAGATATTTCATGACGGTCGCGTCTCCTCTTCGGCAAGTTCGCTCTCGGCACTCTCGCCAATTTCGCGCAGGTAGGCCAGCACGCGGTTTGCTTCCTCTTCGTCGAGGCGGTTGATCGCAAATCCCACATGCACGATCACGTAGTCGCCCACCTGCGCCTCAGGAACGTACGCTAAGTTGACCTCGCGTACCACTCCGCCAAAGTTTACTCGACCGGTGCGCATAACCGGATCTTCATTCGTAATGCTTTCGATTCGCCCGGGAACCGCCAGACACATGATGTTCTCACCTTTCGCTCGCTTGGAGACAGGCTGCGACTGCCTGTCCTAAGGCAATACCCCCATCGTTCGGAGGTATGCGCTGATGGATGTACACACGAAATCCATTTGCCTGCAAGGCTTCCATGGCGCTTTCCACAAGTAAACGATTTTGAAAACATCCCCCCGAGAGTGCGACACGGTCCCTGCGGGCCCACCCAGCGATCTCGACAATTATCCGAACTAAGGTGTTGTGGAATTTTGCGGCACACACGGCGGGCTCCTCGCCAGCCGAAACATCGGCGAGAATGGCCCGGATCATCGGCTCCCAGTCGAACTGGATGGGGCGCTCGGACGAGACGCTCGCAGGGAGGGCGCCTTCGATTTTTTCTACGGCACCCCCTGCGTTCTCTATTCGCCATGCGAGGGGATAGGCTTCGCGCGTGGGGCTACGCCGCGCTGCCCACTCGACAATCATTGCCGCCTGTCCTTCGTACGCTGCGACAGCGCGCAAACCGAGCAATGCTGCGACTGCATCGAATAGCCGACCGGCGCCGCAGGTGAGCGGCGAATTTAACCGCTGCGCAATCATGCGTCCCCACACGCGCGCCTCCTCCGGGGAAACAAGAGGGGCGCAATGTGGAAAAAGCGCTGACCACTCCTCCGCCGCCATTTCCCAGAGGACACCGAATGCCACGCGACGTGGTTCGCGCATTGCGGCGTCACCACCGGGAATGGGGATAGGCCGAAAATGGGCAATCCGGCGGGGCTCGGGTGGATCCACCAAGAAAAACTCGCTCCCCCAGATCTGGCCGTCGTCGCCCAGCCCCGTCCCGTCCCATGCCACGCCGAGCACGGGTTCGTGCAGAAGCTCATTCTCCGCAAGGCAAGCCCATACGTGCGCGCGGTGATGCTGCACGAGGAGGAGCGTTCTCCCTTGGGCAATTTCTCGGGCAGAGCGCGTGGAGGCATAGTCCGGATGCAAATCGCATGCGATCACTTCTGGCTTCGAGTCGTAAAGCTGGGTCAATGCTCGAATGGCCTCGCGATGGGCTCGCTGCGCGGGCTCGGTCTCCAAGTCGCCAATGTGCTGACTCACGAAGATGTGTCCTCCGTGAACCAGCGCTACCGTGTTCTTAAGATGCGCCCCCGTGGCAAAGACGGTTCGCCCGATTGGGAAAGGGGATGGAATCGGGAGCGGCGCGTATCCGCGGGCGCGACGCAACACCACCTCGCGTCCGGCCATCACGCGAACCACACTGTCGTCCACGTAGCGCTCGATCGGACGATCGTGCGTCAGGAAGAAATCCGCCACATCGCCAAGCCGTTCCAACGCCTCTTCTGTCGCGATACAGATCGGTTCGTCGGTCAAATTGCCACTGGTGGCGACAACTGGGAACGCCAGCTCGCACATGAGGAGATGATGGAGCGGGGTATACGGCAACATAATTCCCAGCTCGGGGTTGTTGGGGGCCACGGAAGGCGCGATCCGCCAGCGTGTTGCATCAACGCCCAAAGAACCAGCATCCTCACTCGTCGACCGCTGGGACGAACTTGCAGCCTCGGACTGTGCCACCTCATCTCGTCGTGGAAGCAGAAGAATTGGGCTCGCTGGGGAAGTCAGGATTTGCGCCTCAACCTCTCCAACTACTGCAATAGCTGCGGCTTCGCTCAAAGTTGGCACCATGAGCGCAAATGGTTTTTCCTCACGCCGTTTACGCGCGCGCAAGCGGCGGACGGCATCGTCGTTGCGGGCGTCCACAAGGAGTTGAAAGCCACCCAACCCCTTCAAAGCCACAATTCGACCTTCACGAATGGCGTGAGCCGCGGCCAAAAGCGCGTCGTGACGTTGGGCAAGAACCTTTCCGCTCGCATCGAGCAACTCGAGTTGCGGGCCACATTGCGGGCACGCAATCGGTTGCGCATGAAAACGCCGGTCGGTGGGATCCTCGTACTCCCGGCGACATTCGGGGCACATCGCAAAGCCCGCCATGGTTGTGTTCGGGCGGTCGTAGGGCAGACGGCGAATAATTGAATACCGCGGGCCGCAATTCGTGCAGTTTGTGAACGGGTAAAGATAGCGCCGATCCGACGGATTGAAAACCTCACGCAAGCAATCAGGACACGTGGCGATGTCGGGCAAAACAAGTGCAGTTGGAGGCCCTTGTTGCTGGCTTTCGCGAATTTCAAAACTTGGGTACCCCACCGGATCCAACAGGCGCGCCTCCTCGCTCAGGATCGTGGCGCGAGGGGGCAATTCGCTGTGGAGCCGCGAGCGGAATTCGGCCAAGGCGGCCGGGCGCCCCTCGACCTCTACCTCTACGCCTTGGGAGTCGTTCACGACCCACCCCGTCAGGCCCAGTTCGGTGGCGAGCCGATACACAAATGGCCGAAAGCCCACGCCTTGGACGGTGCCGCGGATTGACAGGTGGAGTCGTTGGAACGCGCTATCTGTTTTCATCACTCAGCCCACTTTACTTCTGCGCAGAACGCATACAAGCGCGAAGATTGGCCCCAAATCGTTTACTTTGCGGATGGTCGGGGGATTGGGCTACTGTGAAAGCTGGTAGTGCCTCGCGCTACTCCACCACAACTCTGGGAGGCGGAAATGCGAAACCGTTCGATTCAAAGTAGTCGCCGTAAGGATGGGACCGTGGCGTCCGTCTGGGGAACATGCTTTCATTAGGCTCTCCTTTTCCTACTTTGCGTGGCTCCCGCGTTACTCTTAGCAGTCCCCGGATCCCGTATCCTACTCTGATGGGGCAGCCACGACGCTCGGTCACATTCAGAAGTCCTATATGGTCTTCAAAGCCATCCCGCGGTTACAGGCTTACTCATCCAGCGTTCGCAATTGGGACATCATCCCGCACGGGGCGGCGTTGCTCAAAAGTGTGTTTCCAGCGACGAGCCGAACGGATCTCTCAAGCACGGGGGGCACGGTACTTCGCGTAACCAATCAGGATGGCCCACCGGGCAATGAAGTGAACTTTGTGGTGGATTAGAGTGCGCCTCTTCCTGTGTTCTCGCGCTCCACCACTCTTCAGAAATCTCCATCCCCTTGCGTCCTTTTCAGCAGATTAGATTCAGCTTGGCATCTTCCCAACATCCTTGAGTGCTACTCTAAGAACCATACCGTGTTAGGGCCACACGGCGGTCAACGTTACGCTACCCTTCACGCTTTGATCTCAGTCCTAGAGCGGGGCCCAATTCCTTCAGAAACGAATCCGCGCTCTTGCCACCTCATTAACTGCAAGATTGCACCCCTATACCAACGACTGTTTTATGAGCTTAGCTTGTTCAACCGCAGCCAGAAAGTCGAAACTTACCGTTGGTCATTGGATCGGTATTTCGTTAGGGCTCTTCTTAGGAGTTTTCCTTTTTCGGCGCCTTCGCGTACGGTAGCAATCAACTCTCAAGGGCGAAGAAAGCAGCATGCCAAGCATGACTTGTAGCCTCAGCGCGATTGCGTCGAGAGCCGGACGTTTGGCTCGAACTGATTGAATGCGGACAAGGGGTATCTAATGCCAGCGTTTCTGTTCTCTATGGGATTCGTGGGATTTTTTGTTCGGGCGATTCTAAAGCCTCGAGTTTTCTGAAGAACGTTTGTCGTTCGTGGAGAGGGGGCACACGCCTCTCAATTGAGCCGTCCACAGTTTCAACACACATAGCCGCATGACCGGGCATTGGCTTATTTTTGGGGTTGCACGCTACAGCGAATTTCTTTCGGGTCAAGGGCATTATGAGAGTGATTGGTGTGATTCCGTCGCGTTATGCGTCTGTGCGGTTGCCAGCCAAGCCGCTGGTCGAGATTGCTGGCAAACCCCTCGTGCAATGGGTGTGGGAGGCAGCTTCCCGTGCGCGCTCACTGAATGAACTGCTTGTCGCCACGGACGACGAACGCATTGCACGGGTGGTCGAGGCCTTTGGGGGCAAGGCCGTAATGACGCCACCGGAGTGTCCCGGCGGAACCGATCGCATCGCGTGCGCGGTGAAAGATCGCGCGGCTGACGTGGTGGTGAACATCCAAGGTGATGAGCCGCTCATGGCCGCAGAAAACATTGATGCGTGTGTCGAGGCTCTTCTCGCCGATGCGGACGCTGCCGTGGCCACCCCCATGGTGCCGTTGAAAAGCCTCGATGATTTCGTCGTCCCGCACGTTGTGAAAGTGGTTTATGATGCTCGGGGGTACGCGCTCTATTTCTCCCGCGCACCCATTCCGGATTGGTCTCGACTCAGTGCATCCGAGCGCGAGCAGGCTCCCCGCCCCATGAAGCACCTCGGGTTATACGTTTACCGACGGGCGGCGCTCGAAGCCTTTGTCACGATGCCGCCCAGCCGGTATGAGCTCGTGGAGAAACTCGAGCAGTTGCGCTTTCTTGAAGCGGGTTACCGCATCCGCATGGTGGAAGTGGCGCACGACTCGATTGGCGTGGATACGCCCGAGGATGCGGCGGCGGTCTCCCGGCTTCTTCAAGAAGAGGAGTGAGGCACAAGTACGGAAAGGGCACATTTGAAGCGGAGGAAAAAAACAAGTATCCCGAATGGCCACGTGGGCCGCTCCATTTTGACCGAGGCCGAATGATGCAACCATTCGCATCGCAAGCGACCGAGCCTCCAGAGGCGACTGCTCCAGCCATGAAGGTCAAACGCGCTCTTGCATTCTCAAAATCGGTAAAGATAGTGAGACGAAGAGCCTCTGATTGGAGCAAAACGATGCGTTTGATGCGCCTTTTAGTAGTTGGAGTAGCAATGGTGGCCTTGATTAGCTTTGTCGGCAGCGGAGCCCAGGCTGCACCGGATCGTATGAATATTCGATACGTCCTTACCCACCTCGGGAGCCCCGATGATCCAAATTTTTACAACGCCGATCCGGACGACGCGGCGGTCTTCAAGAAAGCAGGCGTGTATTGGCGCGGCGGCGTCCCATTTTTCCTCCATGGCCGCAAGGGAGTCTTCAAGAGCCAGCCCGATGCGACAAACAATACCGAAGAGACCGTGAGCGCGGATTTGCTCACGACAAACATTCCGAACGCAACAGGAGTGTTTTTGTTGGTGGCTACCACTGGAACGTTGAACCGCATGCTCACCAGCATTGGCAAGGTCGAGTATGAATTTACGGACGGCTCCACTTTGACGGGGAATATCCTTGCGAGGGACCATTACGAAGTGCTCGATTCCGACGCATTGCAGGGTCTGGAGATAGCCGAGTCAGAATCTGAACCCACAGCTCGGTACACCACCGTTAACGGGCGCCTTGCGCGCTACAATTTAACCGTACTCTACCACGCTTTTCCCAAGAGAACCCTGAAAGCTGTGCGGATCCTCGATACGCCAGACGAAGGAGAGGGGGCGGAGGCCGTCAATGCTCCGGTGTGGGTCTATGGACTGACAATCGCCACAACGCCGTAGCCCCCTAAACCCATCACATTGGCCATTCCTCTGACCGTTCGTATTTAGCAAAGGGGATGCGGGGATAGCTCGATCCGCAAGGACCGTCCTGTCCCGGCTTTGCTTCTTGTCGTACACCATTTTCTTCTTTGGTACGTTTGAATGAGAATACTTTTTTCGTTTTTTTGTTTGACCAACGGCTGAAACGATTTTAGGTTGCGCAGACCTTTTGTTGCGTCGCCCGAACACTTCGGTCGCGAAATCGGCTTTTTTTATACGATGCGCGAAACCTGATGTTTTGGGCGAGCAACAATCGGGTTCTTAAAATCACACGGATAAGGAGAACGTTGTCATGAGGCAGAGAACTGCTCGCTCGACCGGCTTCACGCTCATCGAGCTTTTGATCGTGGTGGCGATTATCGCCATTCTTGCCGCGATTGCGGTCCCCAACTTCCTCGAGGCGCAGGTACGGTCCAAAGTTTCGCGCGTCAAATCGGACATGCGTAGCTTAGCCACCGCACTTGAGTCCTACGCGGTGGATAACAACCGTTATCCGGATGTACCTACGCCATCCCCGGGCATCCCCATGAAGCTGGGCATCCCCTATTCTCGCGCGTGTTTGGTGCTTCTCTCCACGCCTGTGGCCTACATCTCCAGTGGCTTGCCCATTGATGCGTTCGCGGTCGGTTCCACCTCGACAAAATTCTTTGGGTATGCCAACATGAAGGCAGCCGTGGACTCCGGTGACGTCGCTTTGGCAACAGGTGGCGCCGCGACGGCGACTCAAAAGCAGATGCTGCTTGAGCACCTCTGGCTGCTTCAGAGCGTAGGCCCTGACCAGATCAACTTTGCTCTCGCCTCCCCGCCTTCGAGCTTCCAGCGAGCGGTTGAATCGCTCACGACGAAGGAACAATTGGACTTCTTCTACGATCCGACGAACGGTACGGTTTCCGGCGGAGACGTAGTGCGCACGGGCAAGGGGCAGTTCTAATCTCGAGCTTCTGCTGAAAGAGGAAAACCGGTCGGTGGTGCAAACCACCGACCGGTCTTTTTTGTTTCTCACCCGAATGTTCCCAACATCTTTGTGTTGGGGATTGAAGGCTGCGCCGATTGGGAAGTATCTTTAAAAGTCGTTACTTGCCCGACTCTTCCTCTTCATCCTCGGCATCGCCTCCAGTTGCCGACACGGTGACCGGATCGGGCAGACGAATCGGCATGATCACATATAGACAATCTCGCCGGTCTTCCACTTGGACAACGGCGGGCAAATGGCTCTGGTTTGCTTGCAAGAGGATTTCTTCTGCATCCAGTACTTTTAGCACATCCAGCAGGAAACGGTAATTGAAGCCGATCTTGAACTCTTCGCCGCCCTCCTGAACCGCCGGCAGCTCTTCCATGAATTTCCCTCGGTCGTACGTTTCAGCCGAGAGCTCGAGTTTGTCGCCCTTGAAATGAAAGAGAATCGAGTTTTGCTTTTGGTCGGTAAAAATGGCCGCACGGCGAATGGCCGCGAGCAGTGGTGGCTTCTGAATGCGGAACTTACGAGCGAATTGCTTGGGGATCACCACTTCGTAGTCGGGGTACTTGCCCTCGATTTGATTGGAAAGATACTCAATGGAGCTTAAGCGAAAGGCCACCTGCTTATCGTTGAGCGCGACCGCCACAGTCCCCTCGTCATTGAGGTTTCGATCAAGCTCATCCAAAAGCTTGCGTGGGACGATCGCCGAGAACTCCTTTGGGGGTTTTTCTACGGCGATCTCGTTCTTAATACAGGCCAAGATTTTTCCGTCGGTTGAAACCACCGTCAGGTTATTCTTGCGGATCTCGAAGAGTGCGCCTTGGAGGGCCTTGCGCGGGTCACGCAGTGCAATCGCAAAGAGCACGCGGTCCAGCACGCTTTTCATCTGCTTTTGCGGCATTTCGAAGGAGATTTTGGGCTCCATCTCTGGCCACAGCGGGAAGTCATCCGCGGGCATGGCAGCGAGCTCGCAACGGATATCGCGACAGCGCACCTCCACACCTCTGCCGTTGGCTTCGACGACTATGTCAGCATCCTCGGGCAGCTCTTTCACGAGATCGTAAAAAGTGCGGGCAGGTACGGTAACACTTCCCTTGGCAGAGACTTCTGCGGGCACTTCCACGCGCACCCGTGTGTCGAAATCGGTCGCAGTCAAAGTTGCGACATTCTCGTGCTCGCCCTTGATAAGAATGTGCGATAGAATTGCCACCGTGCTTTGTGGGCTCGCCACACTTTGGGCCACAGCGGCTGCTTCGACAAGATCTGACTTTTTGAAATGGATGCGCATTGGACACAGCTCCTTCATCGTGTCGGAAAATTTCGGTGGTACGGGATTGCTGCCGCGCCCCGTTTTGTTCCCTCAAGCGTGTTATCAAACGCAAAAATGACGTCTCATTGCGAGACACAAACACAAGCGAAATTTTCTAAAAACGTCTCTCGGTTTCCGGACACTCAGCTAATGACAGCACGATCCACCTTCGAGTGTTGAAAGAGGCGCGGTGGCCACAAGGAGTGGGGGCTTCCTTACCGCGGCGAAGCATCCTTTTCACAAAGTGCGCTCTGTCCCTTGGTTAGGCTTGTTGTGTTCTCTGGATAGAAGCGAGTCGGCGGCCCCACGTAGTTTTTTCACTTGCGCACTTTTCTGTTTCCGCTTCTATAGCATAGTTTCGTTTTTGCTAAATCTTACAGAAAGTTGAGTCACAAAAGGCTGCCATGACCGACTACGAATTGAAATACACACCCGGCCCAACCTACGCAGAAATGGAGAATCCGGGGAAACTACCGGCAAACGTGCGCGAGGCTGCCCTTCGTGCGCGCGCAAACGAGTTGGATGCGCTGAACCTTTTCAACATCACGTGGCGCGGCCCGAACCTGAAGCCTCGTTACGTCGTACTCCCGAAAGCCCTCACGCGCACCAAAGCGAACATCATCGTGCTCACCGCCTGCAGCTTCCCGAGCGGGAGCCACAAGGTGGGGCCAGCCTACGCAACAATGGCGGAAGCAGAGGCAACGGGCTGTGTGACCCACGACATGACGATTATTGGCCCCTCCACAGGCAATTTCGGAATCGGGACGGCATACATATCTCGGCTCAAAGGTTTCAAGAGCATCGTGGTCATGCCAGAAGGCATGAGCGCCGAACGCTACGAGCGGATTCGCAAATACGGCGGGGATCTCATCCTTACGCCCGGTTCTGAGAGCGATGTCATCCTCGTCCTCGAGCGTGTTGTGGAGTTCAAGCATGACCCTACCAAACTTGTCCTCGGCCAGTTCGAACTCTTGCCGAATTATCGCTTTCACCGCCTCACCACGGGGCAGGCAGCGATCGAAGCTGCCTCGGAAGTGGGCAATGGCCGCATCGCGGCATTCGTGAGCGCACCGGGGAGCGCCGGCACCATCGCAGCCGCCGACGCCGTGAAAGAAAAGTACGCAGACGCAGCTGTGGTGGCGGTGGAGCCCAAAGAGTGCTCCACGCTGACAAACGGCGGGATGGGGACGCACCGAATTGAAGGTATCGGCGACAAGATGGTGACGCTCATCCACAATGTTCTGAACACCGACTACGTGCTGGCGGTGCACGACGACGACACCGTGAAAGGCCTGCGGGTGTTTCACCAAGCAGGCGCCGAGGGTTTATCGCGAATCTGTGGAGCAAAAATTGACGGCAGTCGCCCAAAGAATGATTTGTGCTTCAATTGCGAAGAGCTGGCGGACTGTGGGGAGTTTGATCTCTATCGCAAGTGCTTTGGCATTTCGTCCATTTGCAATATCATGGGCGCCATCCGAACGGCTCACTACTTGGGCCTTGGCGAGGACGACAATGTGGTCACGATTGCGACGGATGGCTTCGATCGCTACCCCAGCGTTATGGCAGATTTGGAGCGCCGCACAGACGGACCCATTGATGACGCACGACTAACCCAATGGTACGAGGAAATCTTCTGTCGCTGGGATCCAAAGGATTTCTTGGATGTCCGTCCGAAGGAGCAAAAAGAGCGCCTCTTCCGCATGAAAGAGGAGACGTGGCTCCGCTTCGAATACTCGAAAGAATACCTCGACCGCATGAAGTCGCAGGCGTTTTGGGACGAAGAGTTTGCCAAGATTCCCGCAATGGACGCTGCAATCGCCGAGCTGCGCGAGCGAAGCGGAATGTGGCCACCGCCGGGAGTTTGAGCACTTCCGCCCCACACATTGCCGACTCGCCCCGCTTAGGACAGCGCTTTGAGCGAGTTTACTATGGTTGGGTGATGGCAAACTTGTCTGTCGTGGAAGAGGAACGCAACGCCCTACGGTCGTTGGTCATTGCCACGCGCCCATTCCATAGTATCGCGAGAACCCCATTTTCGCTCTTAGAAGACTCCGAACGCCCCGTCTCGTCTTGACTTTCTTCGAGCAGCGTGATTGGCTGGACAAACACAGTTGGAGAAAGGAAGGTTGGAAGGGGCAATGAAAAATAAAGTTTTGAGCTTATGCGGATTTTTAGCACTCATCGTGAGTGCAAGTAGTTTCGGTGCGATTGAGGGTCGGCCTGATCGGGATAAGATCGTTTTTGCCTACCTACAAAGTCCCACGAGTAATGATATTCGTGGCGTTCGTTGGCACGCTCTCACCCACATTGGCTGGAGCTTCATCACATTCGATGCAGACGCGAATCTTGGTGGGGTCACATCATTCAACAACCGGAGTGCTGAGCTAAAACCGGGTGGTGTGGCCTCGAACAATGGCGTGAAGGTGGTGATCGTCCTCGCGAACCAGAATTTTGACGAGTCAATTCTTTCCACCGTCATGACGAGCGCGACGCTGCGGCAAAAGTTAATCGACAACGTCGTGGCGGTGGTGAGCAACCCAACCACCGGATGCGATGGCGTCAATCTCGATTTCGAATTTAGCTGGGGAACTTCGACGCGCGATGGAATTGCTGCGTTTATTCAAGGTCTCTATACAGCCCTAAAGGCGCTGACGCCACCGCGCGAGCTAAGTATCTACACCATTCCAAGTTGGAGTAGCACGCAGTATATCGCCTCAAACCTGACGAACTACACAGACTACGTGATCTATAGCGGCTACGACTTTGCTTCCGGTACCACAATGCAGTCGGTGGGCGAATACGGGACAACCAGCACCTACAGCATTGTTGGGAATCTCGATGACTACATCGCAGCAGGCATTCCACCAGAACACCTCGTTCTGGGTCTCCCGTTCTACACCAAGAGCTGGGATACGGACGCCTCAGGGACCTATGGCGGGACAGGAACCGAGGTCGGGGCCGATAGCCTCCTTCAAGCAAATTACGACACGCTCTACCGAAATCCACCCTACACCAAATACTACAGCAACCCCACAAATCACCACACGAAGTGGTACAAACGACTGATTAGCGGCACCACTTACCGCCTGACCACATTCGACGATTGGGAAACGCTCGAATACAAGTTCCGCTTAGTGAAGGCATGGAAAGGGGCAAATTCCCGCGGTAAGCAGCTTGGAGGCGTGGCCTTCTGGAGCCTGTTGTGGCTCATTGAAACACAATCGGTGGACCCGAATAACACGGGCGCGGGGCCGCAAAGCCTGACGCGTACTTTGGGCTTCCCGTACACGCTGATGGAAGAACTCTTTGCCACGCCCGGGGTGCGTACTTACTTCGCCGAAAGCTTTGAACATATCTCTTCGGACACCAACACTGGTTTCAATGCGCGCTGGCGGGAACCTGAGGATGGACCGGACGATCAAAATGTGGATGCAACCGCTTCGACACGTGCACCTGCTGCTGCACCAGCAGGCGCGCCGTCGGGTAGCAACCGTGTGCTGGCGGTGTCGTTCCGCTTCACAGCACTGCCGGGGCGCTTCTTCTTCAAGCATCAGCCCCTCATGGGAACCAACACGCCTTATAGCGTGGACTGGGGCAATGCCCTTGTGCACGTGAGCAAGAACACAAAGTTCTTGGCCGATATCCACGTTCCGAGCGCATATGCTGGAACAACCATCCGCATGGTGGTACGCGATGCAAACAACCAGCTCGAGAAAGGACCTGCCTTCAATTTGACCAGCGCTGGCTGGCGCCAGATTTCATTCGATCTCGCAAACGATCCTGTGACGGCCTACACCACCAGTGAAGGTGCTTACTCATCAGGGAATGGTGTCATTGATACGGCAGGGGGCGGAGCACGTGACATCACCTTTGCGGGCTTCGAGATTTCCTCGACTGGCTTTAGTGGGGCAACCGGCACAATCAACTTCGACCGAATTCTTTACCAACCCTCGATGCCCAACAACCGCCAATTCGTGATCAACGAGTTCCGCTATGCGACCGCTTCCAAACAGTTTGTAGAAATTGCGGGGCCGGCTGGCGTGACCATGCCTGCAGGCCTTGAGCTGCGCACCGTCAGCGGATTCAGCGGCCAAGTCGTGGACACGGTCGTCGTTGGCGGGAACACGATTCCAGCATCGGGGCTGTATCTGGTGGGGGCTTCCGACCTTGCTGCCGTACGCAATCAGGCGCTTCCAGACGGGATGTTGCGGAACGGCGCACCAAACGCGATTCAGCTCTACGACCCCAATACTGGGATTACGTACGACAGCGTGGTTTATCAAGCCGCAGGTGGTTTAAATGGCTTGGATGGACCGGGATGCCCCATCGTGGCGGACTTTGGCCCCCCATGGCTCGGCGAAGTGGCCTCGGGCACAAGCAGCTTGGGCGATCCCTACTCCGCTGGACGCTACCCGGATGGGGCAACGACATGGGTGAACGGCAACGATTTCTCCTTCATGGTCGCCACGCCGGGGCTGCCGAACGGCGCCGGACTCACATTACCGGTGAGCTTTAACTTTGAAAGCGCACCGCCCCAAGGATTCCAGACCTTCCAGACATTCGCTGTCGTCACTCCGCCCGCTTCAGTGGATCCGGGCAACCCGCATGGAAAAGTGTATCGTTGCGTGGATACAAGCGGAGGCGGTGTGATAGGTGTGATCGGCGACTCTTCGTTGGGCGCAAATGGCAACGGGTATCAAGTGACGGGCGAGATCTACATCCCCGGCTCAGGCGAACCTGCACAGGCCATCGGCATCGGGATCTGTGGCACACAGGGGAGCCGCTTCTTCCCAACCGCTTCGCCCGGCGTGTCGAGCTACGAAAACGGCTATTGGCTCATTTTTGAAAACGCCAGCGGCGTGGGCCTCAACGATGGGCGACCAGATCATCCCGGCACATTCGAATTTGTGCAGGCGGTGAATGATGGAAATCACGCGTCGCCGACGGTCTTCCTTGGAAGCAAGACCCTCGCCCAAGTGGGTGTCACCGGTGGGACATGGACAACCTTCCGACTGGCGATCGACCCGAACGGCAGTTCGGGAAACCAACTCATTGCTCAGATCAACAACGTGGATGTGTACCGTGGCCCCATTCCTGCGGAAGGACGCACGAAAGGTGCCTTCCAAATTGGCTTCCGCGAGAACCACACGGGTGCACCTGCTGCCAACGAAGGCACGTGGATTGACAATGTCACCATCTCGCCAATGAATACTGCGGTCAGCAGTTGGGAGCTCTACTGATACCCCCACCGTTGAGTGGGAAGGCAACCGAAACGTCGTATGTACTTGAGCGCCAGTCCCATGGAAGGGACTGGCGCTCCTTCTTATTCCGGCTTAGCCTTTTATTGTTGCCCATGCTTGGCAGCCGACGGCACCTTATCGCACGGTAGGGGATTCAGAAGTCTCGTGGCGCGTCTTCTCACTCACGGAAAATCGGTGGGAGGGAACGTACAAATCTGCGAACCAAAGCTGGACGGAAGCGTGCCCGGACTCCGCAAGCAAGGGCAATGAAAGTCACTCATTTGGTGGATTCTCTTTAGGGAGCCTACCGGTGAAGGTCGCTGTGTGATCAAGACCCACAGGCTTATTCTCAAATACAGTACGATTCCGACCAATTTCTTTGGCACGGAGGAGGGATTGGTCTGCTCTGCGGAAGAGAGTATCTGCGTTGTCCTCTGCTTGAAGCATGGCGCCCCCAATACTCACGCTCAGCGGAATCAGGCGGTCATCATGCTCGAGTGGAAAGATCTGCACTCTTTGGCGAATGCGCTCCGCTAACGTGATGGCTCCTTCGGCTGTTGTTTCTGGGCAAAGTACCGCAAACTCCTCGCCACCCCAGCGGGCGCAAATCTCACTCGAGCGACAGGACGTCGAGATGACTCGTGCAAGCTGAACGAGAGCTCTGTCGCCAACGTCGTGACCAAATTCATCATTGATGCGTTTGAAGCGATCCGCGTCGATGACAAGCAGTGCGAGGGGCCTTTCGTAGCGGCGCGCACGCTCAACGTGGTGGACCAACATGGCATTGAACTGGTGGCGATTGTCGAGGCCGGTCAGCGCATCTTTCGTCGCCAAATCATAAAGCGATCGCTCAAGCTCGGCTTCCGTGGCATCGCGCAAGAAAAATCCGAGCAGGGTGGTCCCGACAAGGATTCGGTCTCTTTCTCGCAACTGGGTAGGAGCAAGCAGAGGAGCCCCATTAAGCTCAGTCCCATTGCGGCTTCCAAGGTCCTCTATCGTGCAGTACGGAGGTACTTGAGGAGTTTCAAAGTTGTGCCAGATGATGCGCGCATGCTGCCGTGAAACCAGTTCGTCGTCGAGGTGGATCTCCGCATCGCGGCTTCGTCCAATAATCTGCTCCTTGGCCTTGAGCGTATAACGCATGCCACGATGCCCACCCTCGAGACAAATCAAGAGGGGCGTGAATGTTAGGTGCCGTGGATGAGCCCGTTGGTGCAGCGCACCCATAAGCGTGGCTTCGGCTGCGTCGGAGTCATCATCTGGGTTAAAAATCGTTTCTCGCTCGCTATCACTCATTCCGCACATCCCACGACGGAACAACTTATCAAGGTATCGTTTCCTCGTTTTGCCTGTAGACTTTGTTCTCTCCCAACTTGGCACACTTCACTGAATGTTGATTCCACATTTCGACGCGTAGGCCTGCCCTGCGCACTGTTTTATCGTGCGCTTGGGATGCATGAAATGTGCAACAAAGAAATCACGGGCGTTGCGCTACTTGCGCACACACCCGTGTATTGAATGACTTGCCACCGCCTCTCATCTTTGGGGAGGGAGAGGGTCGCCGACACCGCTTCGCCGGCGACCCATTTTTCCATCCACTATTTTACGGCTGGACCGCCGAACGGCGGACATAGACCCACGTCACCCGGTTCGTCGTATACACGGATTTCGATGCGGTCGAGCGTGAATTCACCCTCTTCAAGTCCGCTCAACGCGCTGCCCGAGAGAGTATCGAGCACGTCGAAGCCCACCCGCAGGTCGCGCAGCGAAGCGGCATTTACACCCGGTCCCGGTTGTGCCGCGAGGCCCGGCATCCGTGTCTCGACCGGTGTCCCCGGTGCAAATTCGGGTCGGATATCCGGATTCAGCGGCGAATGGAACAACAGAGTGTACCAACCACCAGTGGTGACGCCCGGCGCCCGGTCTGGGTTCAGGCAGCCAACACCCGGCAGCGCCTGCTGTGCGTCCGCATTCGACTCAGGTCCAGCATTCCATGCACCGCCTACCTCCATCTTCTGGCTCCACAAGAACCGTGCGGTTCGAGTGCGCCCGCGGAACTGCGGCTGGACATTCGTCGGTTTGGTCGAGGTGACATGGAACCGGACCTTGTAGATCTTGTTCGCCTCGACGCGCACCCGCTGCGTCAGGTCGGACCCTGCGTCAAACTCGCGCACTGCGATTGCTAATCGATCCGCCGGGATACCCACTGTACTCAGCGTGATCCCCTCGGGACCCTCGAAGTGCTGCGGTAGCGGCGCTGATGGGTCAAGATCTGGCACGTCGCCCGGTCCAGAAATCGGATAACGAGTCTCAAGCTGCAGGTCCGTCGGCAAGACCACTGCCAGCGTGCCCGCATCCGATGAGCTTGGTGCATAGACTTTCACAGGCGCCACGCTGTCGGGCAGGAGCGACGCCGGATACACACCCAGCTGCACCTCGGTTAGACCGACGATGCCTTGATCTTGTGGATCAACTGAGTAGGCCTCGTAAGCTGCCCAGATGCCTTCCGTCGTCCCGCTATCGCGCAAGTACGGCGTATCCACGGGGTCAAAGTCCACGCGGTAGAGCGACGGATTCGACGGGTCAGTGGATGGACGAATGTCCGCACCCACCGCGTCGGAGGCTTCTGGGTCAATGTTCCGGTGGTTGAAGACCTCAAGCATCGAGTTCTGAGCGAAGCGATGCGACAGGCGGAGACGCACGTTCGGCATTGCACCCGTCGTCGTCCAATCGGTGCCTTCCGTCATTGTCGACCAGTCTGTGATGCCCTTGGCGAAGACGTAGAATTTGCCTCGCACATAGTGTTCTGAGCCAACCGCCGAGTACGGCAGCCACATGCTTTGGAGCGTCACATGACCGGCCGTCCGGAATCGTGTCGGATCTGCGGTAATGCGTGCGACAAGGGCTGTGTTGGTTGTGTCGTAGATCTGGTCCGCAAAGTCTGGGATCTGGAAGGCGAACGGACGCCAACCTGAGTCGCCACCCGTCAGCGGATCCAAGGTGTCAATGATGATTGGCGTGAACGGATCGCACACATCATTGCTGACGAACGACGAATCGTTCGCAGTCACAGTGTCTGTGATGCTTGAGGCGACACTGGCCGTGTTGTCGTACGTGCCGGGTGTCATCGGGATGGTCGTAATTGTGACCGTGGCCACCTCATCCACCGCCAGCAGCCCAACCGTGCAGGTCACGGTATGCGGCACATACGAGCACGTGCCTTTTGTAGACGACGCGGAGACAAAAGTCACGCCCGCCGGCAGCGGATCCACCACCACCACATTCGGAGCGGCAGCGGGCCCGAGGTTGTGCACCACGAGCGTGTAGACCAGCTGATATCCTGCTTGAGCCGGGTTGATCTCACCACGCTTTGAGATCGCAAGGTCCGCCGACTGACACTCGTCTGGCACTCCGTCAAAGTTGTCGTCGCGGCTATTGCCTTCGCCGATATCGCAGTCATCCGGCACTCCGTTCTCGTTGCAATCCGTCTCACACTCGTCAGGAATGCCGTTTTCATTGCAATCCTGCGACAGTCCACTGGTCAGATCGCACTCGTCTGGCACTCCGTTCTCATTGCAATCCTCGGAGGTGCCGTCCGAGATATCGCACTCATCTGGAATACCATTCGAGTTGCAATCCTCTGAGGTGCCATTCGCCAGATCGCACTCGTCTGGGATGCTGTTCGCGTTGCAGTCGCCAGATGTTCCCTCTGCGATATCGCAGTCATCCGGCACACCGTTCTCGTTGCAATCCGTCTCGCACTCGTCCGGAGTGCCATTCTCGTTGCAATCCTCAGACGCACCGGTGGCGATGTCGCACTCGTCCGGGATGTTGTTCACGTTGCAATCCTCGGAAGTGCCGCTCTTGATGTCGCACTCGTCGGGCACGCCGTTCGAGTTGCAGTCTTGCGAAGTGCCGGACTGAACGTCGCACTCATCTGGAACACTGTTGTCATTGCAATCCTGCGACGACCCACTGCTCAGGTCGCATTCATCCGGAACGTTGTTCGAGTTGCAATCCTGTGAGGTACCGGACTGGATGTCACACTCATCTGGTACGCCGTTGGCATTGCAATCCTCCGACGTGCCTTCAGCAATGTCACAGTCGTCGGGGACACCGTTGACGTTGCAATCCGCCTCGCACTCATCTGGCACCCCATTCTCGTTGCAATCCTGTGAAGCGCCGCTCTGGACGTCACATTCATCTGGACGACTATTCGCGTTACAATCCTGTGACGTGCCAGTCAAGATATCGCACTCGTCGGGCACATTGTTCGAATTGCAGTCTTCCGAAGTGCCACTGGAAATATCGCACTCGTCCGGAACGGCGTTGCCATTGCAATCCTCTGACGTCCCATCCACGAGGTCACAGTCATCCGGCACACCATTGCCGTTGCAGTCCACCTCGCACTCGTCTGGAATCCCGTTGATGTTGCAGTCCGAACTCGTGGCCGCGCCCGCCAGCTCATACAGCCGAACATCGTCAACATACCACCCAAGGTAGTCGTTGAACTCATCGTCCAGCGAATCGAACACAAACCGAACACGGATCGACTGACCCGCATAGGCACTCACGTCCGCCCACAGCTCCTGCCAGTACGGACGGCTCAGCCCCTTGCCATCAAACACCTCCTGCCAAGTCGACCCGCCATCCGACGAAACCTCGAGCCGCCAGCCATCGTACGGCGGCAGATCCTCCGTCTCTACCCAGTTGTACCAGAACAGAACTCCGCCACCAACCGGCACCGAAACGTCCGTCTGCAGCTCCAACACTCCAGAGGTCTCGCCAACATCATACGAGCACTGCGACGGATCATTGTAAGCCGCACGCGTCACCGTCGTCAGAGACCCGTCTTCACTCAGACACTCGTGTCCAACCTCCAACCGCCACAGGCCCGATGTGCTCCAATTGCCCAACCCAGATTCAAAGTCCTCGGACCACACCAGAGCACCCACCTCCGGCCGCACGTCGCACTCGTCCGGGATGTTGTTCGAGTTGCAGTCCTGCGACGTCCCAAGGCTCAGATCGCACTCGTCGGGAATCCCGTTGCCGTTACAATCCTCAGACACACCACTCTGGATGTCACACTCGTCCGGAACTCCGTTGCCATTGCAGTCCTCAGACGTGCCGTCCACAATGTCACACTCATCTGGGATATTGTTCGCGTTACAATCCTGCGATGTCCCACCGCTCAGGTCGCACTCGTCGGGAATGTTGTTCGAGTTGCAGTCTTCCGAGCTACCATTCGCAAGATCACACTCGTCGGGAATCCCGTTGCCGTTACAATCCTCAGACGCACCACTCTGGATGTCACACTCGTCGGGGATGTTGTTCGAGTTGCAATCCTCGGACGAGCCGCCGGCGATATCGCAGTCATCCGGAACTCCGTTCGAGTTGCAATCGGTCTCACACTCGTCAGGGATACCATTTTCGTTGCAATCCTCGGAGGCTCCACTTGCCACATCGCATTCATCCGGAATCCCGTTACCGTTGCAGTCCTCTGACGTGCCACTCGCGATGTCACATTCATCAGGTACACTGTTGCTGTTGCAGTCTTGCGACGCACCACTCTGCAGGTCGCACTCGTCGGGGATATTGTTCGAGTTGCAGTCTTCGGACGTGCCATCCGAAATGTCGCACTCGTCGGGCACGCCGTTTCCGTTGCAATCCTGCGACACGCCGCCACTCAGATCGCACTCATCCGGTACACCGTTCGCGTTGCAGTCCTCGGACGCGCCACTTGCGATATCGCATTCATCTGGCACATTGTTGTCGTTGCAGTCTTGCGAAGCACCGCTCTGTAGGTCGCACTCGTCAGGAACACTATTTGAATTGCAGTCTTGCGACGTTCCCTGGGAGATGTCGCATTCATCAGGAACATTGTTAGCATTGCAATCCTGCGACACACCGCCGCTCAGATCGCAGTCGTCGGGCACACCGTTCTCGTTGCAGTCGGTCTCACACTCGTCCAGAATACCGTTCGAGTTGCAGTCCTTCGCAGGGTCGAGAACCAAGTAATCGAACATGGCCGTGATAAAGGACCCGGCGCATGCGTTCACGTTCGGGTTCGCGACGAAATCGAACTGGGCAAATCCACCACTGGTAAGTGCGTTGTAGGTCGCCTGCGGGATATGCACCACCGCGGTGCCATACGTGCAGTCTTGGCCCCCCGTGTAAATGGGTGTCGTGGCAATCCACGTCCCATTGAGGTAGAAATCTACGGTCTCAAGTAGCGGGTCACCGAAATCTCCATACGCTGTGAGATGGAGGGTGACCATGCCGATGGCCGGCGGCACCGAGCTCACTACAAACGACTGGGAGGTTGTGCCATCGAACGGCTCAAGCACGCCCGACGCAAACGCAACCACTTGGTCAAGTTCACACTCATCCGGGATCGAGTTCGCGTTGCAATCCGTGCTCGTCCCACCTGTGATGTCGCACTCGTCGGGGATGTGGTTCTGGTTGCAGTCGGGCGATAGCGGCGCGTCGAGCGCGATGAGGCGCACGTCGTCCACATACCATCCGAAGAAAGCGTTAAATCCCGCATCGAGGCTGTCGAACACGAACCGGATTCGGACCGCCTGCCCAGCGAACTGGGTAAGGTCAGCGCTAAGCTCCTGCCAGCCCGGCCGCGAGGCACCTCGGCCATCGTACACCGTTTGCCAATTGGTGCCGCCATCTGATGAGACCTGCACCAGCCAGTTGTCATACGGATAGCTATTCTCCGTCTCGACGAAGTTGAACCACTTGAGGCGAGCGCCCCACGGCGCCGGCACGACCACATCGGTGGTCAGCTCAAGCGCCCCTTGGGTAATGCCAACGTCATAGTTGCAGTCGGGGCTACCGGTGTTATAGGCAGCGGCCGTGGCTGGCGTGAGCGAGCCAGTCGTGGTGAGGCAATCAAGCGTCGGCGCGGCATGCCAGAGGCCGCTCGCATTCCAGAGCCCAAGCCCGCTCTCGAAGTCCTCGTGGAATAAGACCGCCCCTTCCGTTGGGCTAACTTCATCCTCATCCTCGATCCCATTGGTGTTGCAGTCGAGGCCAATTCTCATGAACAAGGCATCCACGTTGTTCTCTGGATCGAAGTCGAAGATACATGTGGAAGCACTCGCTAAGACTTGGACCGCTCCGGTGGCAGACGGTAGCGTTGAGATGGTGACGACAGCTGCGCCCATCCCCGGCAGCGACGGTACGTCGAGCTGATAGAGACCGCCGCCAAGGTCGGTTACGGTCCCCATCGTTGTCGTGATATTTGTCACTGGCAGGATCCCCGGCACGACAATGAAGGCGCTAACCTGGGTAGCAGTGCCGAAGGAGTTGCTGAATGTCACCGTCAGATCAAGCGGCTGACCGACAATCCCCGGATTTGGTGCCGCCGCAATCTGCGTCACGACGTCCACAAGCTGGCATTCGTCGGGGATATCGTCGGAATTGCAATCCTCGCTGAACCCGCTTGCAATGTCGCATTCGTCGGGGATGGCGTTGGAATTGCAATCTTGCGACGTGCCAGACGTGAGATCGCAATCATCCGCGACCCCATTGTCGTTGCAATCCGAATCACACTCGTCGGGGATGCCATTGGCGTTGCAATCCTGACTGGTGCCCTCGGCAATATCACACTCGTCGGGGATGCCATTGGCGTTGCAATCCAATGATACACCCACCGGCACGTACATCACATGGACTGAGATGAATGAGTCGTCGCAGAATCCGCCCACATCTGGAGAGGGGGTGAGTCCAATCAAAGCGTCCCCACCCGCTACAGCGGCATTGAATGCAGCCGCGCTCATGGTCAGAGTGGCGGTTCCCGTGGTACAATCCCCGTCGCTTACAAACTTCGCATCGCCAACGGGTACGCCATTCACGTTGACAGTGGCGTACTCAAAATCGATATCTCCAAGATCCGATAGGGCCGTCAGAGAAATCTGAACAGCTGTTGCAGCCGGAGGTGGTGACACGATCAAGTAGCTCTGCGGTGACCCAGCATACCACGGAGCGAGCAATCCAGAATCAGCTTCAAACGGCGCTCCGATGTCCAAGTCATCCGGCACACCGTTTGAGTTGCAGTCTGGATCACACTCGTCGGGAACGCCATTGCCATTCAGATCTTCGCTCGCGCCGCTGGCAATGTCACACTCGTCGGGCACACTGTTCAGGTTGCAATCCTGTGACGTTCCATTTGCGAGGTCACACTCGTCAGGAATGTTGTTCGTGTTACAGTCTTCGGATGTCCCACTTTGGATATCGCATTCATCCGGAACACCGTTCGAGTTGCAATCCTCCGAGGTGCCACTGCTCAGATCGCAGTCGTCTGGCACGCCGTTCCCATTGCAGTCCGTCTCGCACTCGTCCAACACACCGTTGGAATTACAGTCGCTTAGCGTTTCGGTCGTCAGATAGTTGAGGGAGATTGCAATGTACGGATCTGGACAGAAGCCTCCGACATCGGGCGTTGCAATCAGATCAAATGCTGCGTCGCCGCCTCCTGCTGCTACCAGGCTGTTGAATTGCGCTGCACTCAGGTACAACACTCCAATCGCGTCGACACAGTCGTTGCCGCCATTCGCAAACCGCACATCCCCGAGGTACGTGCTACCCAGATAAACCCCAGCGTACTCGTAGTACGCATCACCTAAATCGGAGTTCGATACTAAGACAATCGTCACGGAGCTGAGCGCGTCAGGTACGCTCGTGAACGTGTAGCTCTGTGGGCTACCGTAGTACCAAGGCGCAAGGGCAGGCGAACTGGGGCCGTAGGCAACGTAAAGCTCGCACTCATCCGGAATCCCGTTCGCATTGCAGTCCGTTGAGTTGCCGCTCTGGATGTCGCACTCATCGGGCACCCCATTCGTGTTACAATCCGCGCTTGTTGCAAAGAGTATGTCGCAATTATCGGCAACACCGTTGCCGTTGCAATCCGGTTCACACTCGTCCGGAACGGCATTCCAATTACAGTCTTCGCTAAATCCCATCCAAATATCGCAAAGATCGCTCTGCCCGTTGCCATTGCAGTCGGGCTCGCACTCATCCGGCACCCCATTCTCATCGCAATCGTCGCTAACGCCGTCTGCGATATCGCACTCATCCGGGATACCATTTGCGTTGCAATCCTCAGATGCACCGCTCTGGAGATCGCACTCGTCTGGAACTCCATTCTCGTTGCAGTCCTCCGAAGAGCCACTGCTGATGTCGCACTCATCGGCGATGCCGTTTCCATTGCAATCCGGCTCGCACTCATCAGGGATGCCGTTGGCATTGCAGTCCTGCGACGTGCCACTTGTGATGTCGCACTCGTCTGGAGTGCCGTTGGCGTTACAATCCGGGACGAGACCCAACGCCGGAGGCCCAAACAATTGCATCCGATAGGTCCCCACATCTGAGTCATACCCGCCAATGCGGATCAGATACTCCTCGCCCGCGGTCACACTTAATGTGACCTCGGAGGACAAGTCACACGAATCATCGTTGCAAGCGATCTCGTTTGTTGTATCGCCCGGACAGCCCGTATGTACGGACAGCGCCGTATCATAAGAGCTGCCGCATAGCGAGATCGTGAGGGTTCCGCTCACGGCAGGGATATACCGATACCATACGTCAGGGCTATCGTAGCCCGTACACGACTCCGAACCGTCTTGGGTTGCCGTTGTTGTATCGCCGTTGTAAATCAGTCCAGGCAGGACGAGAGGCGCCGAGGAACATTCATCCGAACCAGCGACCGCTACCGACACCAATCCGCACTCATCCGGCAAACCATCAGAGTTGCAATCTTGGGATGTTCCTGACGCAATGTCGCACTCGTCAGGGATATTGTTCGCATTGCAATCCTGCGACGCGCCGCTGCTCAAGTCGCACTCATCCGGAACACCATTCGCGTTGCAGTCTTCCGAGGTGCCATTTGCGATATCACATTCATCCGGAACGCTGTTAACATTGCAGTCGTCGGAGGCACCGCTCTGGATGTCACACTCGTCCGGGACTCCGTTGCCATTGCAGTCCTCGGACGTGCCGGCCGCAATGTCACACTCATCCGGGATATTGTTCGCGTTGCAATCCTGCGATGTCCCACCGCTCAGGTCGCACTCGTCGGGAATGTTGTTCAAGTTGCAGTCTTCAGAGGTCCCATTCGCAAGGTCACACTCGTCGGGAATCCCGTTGCCGTTACAATCCTCCGAAGCGCCACTCGCGATATCGCACTCATCCGGAATCCCGTTCGCGTTACAATCCTGCGATGTACCACTGCTCAGATCGCACTCATCCGGGATCCCGTTGGTATTGCAATCCTCAGAGGTACCGCTCTGAATATCGCACTCGTCCGGAACGGCGTTGCCATTGCAATCCTCTGACGTCCCATCCACGAGGTCACAGTCATCCGGCACACCATTGCCGTTGCAGTCCACCTCGCACTCGTCCGGAATCCCGTTGATGTTGCAGTCCGAACTCGTGGCCGCCCCCGTCAGCTCGTACAGCCGAACATCGTCAACATACCATCCAAGGTAGTCATTGAACTCATCATCCAACGTCTCGAACACAAACCGTACACGGATCGACTGACCCGCATACGCACTCACGTCCGCCCACAGCTCCTGCCAGTACGGACGGCTCAGCCCCTGGCCATCAAACACCTCCTGCCAAGTCAACCCGCCATCCGACGACACCTCTACCCGCCACACATCGTACGGCGGCAAATCCTCCGTCTCAACCCAGTTGTACCAGCGCAGCGCTCCGCCACCAACCGGCACCGAAACGTCCGTCTGCAGCTCCAACACTCCAGAGGTCTCGCCAACATCATACGAGCACTGCGACGAATCATTGTACGCCGCACGCGTCACCGTCGTCAGAGACCCGTCTTCACTCAGACACTCGTGTCCAACCTCCAGCCGCCACAGACCCGACGCGCTCCAATTGCCCAACCCAGACTCAAAGTCCTCGGACCACACAAGTAAACCCACCTCCGGACGCACGTCGCACTCGTCCGGGATGTTGTTCGAGTTGCAGTCCTGCGACGTCCCAAGGCTCAGATCACACTCGTCCGGACTACCGTTGCCATTGCAGTCCTCGGACACACCACTCTGGATGTCACACTCGTCCGGAATCCCGTTACCATTGCAGTCCTCGGACGTGCCGTCCGCAAGGTCGCACTCATCCGGGATATTGTTGGCGTTGCAGTCCTGCGACGTCCCACTGCTCAGGTCGCACTCGTCGGGAATGTTGTTCAAGTTGCAGTCTTCCGAGCTACCATTCGCAAGATCACACTCATCGGGAATCCCGTTCCCGTTGCAATCCTCAGACACACCACTCTGGATGTCGCACTCGTCCGGAATCCCGTTACCATTGCAGTCCTCGGACGTGCCGTCCGCAAGGTCGCACTCATCCGGGATATTGTTGGCGTTGCAGTCCTGCGACGTCCCACTGCTCAGGTCGCACTCGTCGGGAATGTTGTTCAAGTTGCAGTCTTCCGAGCTACCATTCGCAAGATCACACTCGTCGGGGATTCCGTTGCCATTACAATCCTCAGACACACCACTCTGGATGTCACACTCGTCTGGAACCCCGTTGCCATTGCAATCCTCAGAAGTGCCGTCCGCGATGTCGCATTCATCTGGGATTCCGTTCCCGTTGCAGTCCTGGGAAGTGCCGCTCGTAATGTCACATTCATCGAGAACCCCATTGGAATTGCAGTCGTTGAACGGCTGAGTCGTTAGATAATCCAGCGAGATGGCAATATAGGGATCTGCACAGAACGAGTCTACGGCCGGCGAAGCAATTAAATCAAATGCTGCGTCCCCTCCCCCTAATGCCACAAGACTGTTGAACTGCGATGCATCCACGTACAAGATTCCGGGTGCATCCGCGCAATCATTTCCCCCATTGGCAAACCAGACATTACCGAGGAACGTACCACCAAGATAGACTTCGGCATACTCGAATGTCTGATTACCTAAATCAGAGTTAGAGGCCAAGACGACGGCCACGGTGCTGGCTGCATCGGGCACCCCGCTGAAGGTATAACTCTGCGGACTACCCGCGTACCACGGCTCAAGAGCTGGGGAACTATCTCCATACTGAACGTAGAGCTCGCACTCATCCGGAATCGCGTTCGCGTTGCAGTCCTCGGAAGTCCCGTCGTTCAAATCGCACTCGTCGGGCACTCCGTTAATGTTGCAGTCACCACTTATCCCATAAAGAATATCGCACGTATCGAGCACACCATTTCCGTTGCAGTCCGACTCGCACTCGTCGGGAACTTGGTTGCCATTGCAGTCGAAGCTGAACCCAAACCCGATGTCACAGACGTCGTTTTGCCCGTTCCCATTGCAGTCCGGCTCGCACTCATCCGGCACACCATTGCCGTCGCAGTCATCACTCGCCCCACTTGAGATATCACATTCATCCGGCACGGTGTTCGAGTTGCAGTCTTGCGAGCTACCGCTTGCCAAATCACATTCATCCGGAACACCGTTCGAGTTGCAGTCGCTGCTAAACGCCGGGGCAACGAGCTCAAACAGGCGAACATCGTCAACATACCAGCCAAGATACGCATTGGCGGCCCCGTCTATACTATCGAAGACAAAACGGACACGAATCGCTTGCCCAGCATACGCGCTTAAGTCCGCCCACAAATCCTGCCAGTACGGCTGGCTCAGCCCCTGGCCATCAAACACCTCCTGCCAAGTCAACCCGCCGTCCGACGACACCTCTACCCGCCACACATCGTACGGTGGCAAATCCTCCGTCTGAACCCAGTTGTACCAGCGCAGCGCTCCGCCCGTAGCTGGCACCACAACATCCGTCGTCAGCTCCAGTGCCCCCGCGGTACTGCCAACGTTATACGTGCACAGCGATGGATCATTGTAAGCCGCACGCGTCACCGTCGTCAGCGACCCGTCTTCACTCAGACACTCGTGACCAACTTCCAAGCGCCACAGGCCCGACGTGCTCCAATTGCTTAACCCAGACTCGAAGTCTTCCGACCACACAAGCGCACCAACTTGCGGTTGCAGGTCACACTCGTCGGGGATGCCGTTCGTGTTGCAGTCTTGGGAAGCACCACTCTCAATATCGCAATCGTCCGGAATGCCGTTGCTATTGCAATCCTGCGCGGTCCCCTGTGCTATGTCGCACTCGTCGGGGATGTTGTTCGAGTTGCAGTCCTGCGATGTTCCAAGGCTCAGATCACACTCGTCAGGAACGCCGTTCGTATTGCAGTCTTCGGAAGATCCCCTCTGCATGTCACATTCATCTGGCACGCCATTGCCATTGCAGTCCTCAGATGTGCCATTCAAAATGTCGCAATCGTCCGGGATGCCGTTGCCGTTGCACTCGGTCTCGCACTCATCCGGGATCCCGTTACCATTGCAGTCCTCGGACGCACCGCTCGAAATATCGCACTCGTCCGGGATGCCGTTCGTGTTGCAATCCTCTGAAGTGCCGTTCGCAATATCGAGCGAGTCGGCGACTCCATTGGCGTTGCAGTCGGGTTCGATCGTTCCATCCAGTGTGACTACGTTATCGCCGCCATTGGGATCCCCTTCGGCACCCACGACGTTAGCGGTGTTTTGAATCGGCCCAAGGGTCTGTGCCAATACTGTGATAGTTACGGTCGTGGACTCGCCGCCAGCCAGCGGACCAACGTCACATGCGACGACCCCGAACGATTCCGCACAGCCACTTGAGGCGCTCACAAACTGCACGCCTGCCGGCAGATAGTCGGTCACGGTTGCCGAGGTACACGTATCCGGCCCAGCATTGGTCACCACGATTTCGTAGGTAAAGTTGGCACCAATGGCGACTGGATCCACGCTCGCGGTTTTCGTAACTGAGAGATTCGCTGCGGGATCCACGGTCACCAACACGGAATCGGCATTGTTTCCCGTGTCTGGGTCATACTCATCAGCAACGACGGAGGCGCCATTCAAATAGGTCCCCGTCGCACTTGGAACCGCGGTGACAGTGAACGTCGTTGAGTCGCCAGCAGCAAGCGTTGCCACGCTGCATGTAACCGTGTTTCCGGATGGTGTGCACCCGCTTGAAACGCTGGTGATTGTAAACGACGGATCCAATGTGTCACTCACCACGACATTGGAGGCATCGGACGGCCCCGCATTGGAGACAACAATCGTATAGACTACCGGCTGGCCGGTCAGAACAACTGCTGGATCCGCACTTTTCGTAATCACGAGGTCAGCCGCGGGGAGAACATCTGTCGAGATGTCGCCCGACGAATTGTTACTTGGATTTGGATCCACTTCGTCCGACGTCACATCAGCGGTGTTCACAATCGTCCCCGCCACCATGGGCTGGACCACAATGGTGACCGTCGTACTCGCACCCGCAGGAATTGTCCCAAGACTGCAGGAGACCAGCCCCCCACTCGGGGTACACGGCACGGACGCGGACACAAAATTCACTCCGCTCGGTAGCGTATCCGTAATCAATACGTTATTGGCCGGATCTGGCCCATTGTTGGTCACGACAACAGTGTAAGTGAGCAAATCCCCCGCATAAACAGGATCGGGATCGTCGGTCTTCTCAATCGAGAGGTCCGCGAGAGGCGGGAAATAATATCCAATCAACCCAGCTGAGGAATTCACCCCCGCACTCAAGCTCAGCGCCTGCGGATCATTTCCCGTCGTAAGCACCCACCCAAACGGGAAGCCAGATTCATCGACATTCACCGTTGTTGAGCCGGAGGGAGCCATGTAGAAAAAGGAGCCATCCGACGCGGTTAGAACTGTTGTGGTTGAGGAGTCGCTGAGGGTCAGGACGACCGGAACGCCGCTTAAGCCCGGCTCGCCACCTTGGCGAATTCCGTCATTGTTCAGATCATTAAAGACAAGTCCAGAAACAAACGCATCGCACGAGGCGATAGTAGTGAAACTCGACAAGGTCGCGCCGGGGCTACCGGCCGTTGCGCCATTCGGTGGGAACTCGGAAACCGCCGTTGCGGTTGTACGGCCACCTTTGCCTCCATCCACGGCCACCGTGGAAAATCCCGTGACATTATACGCAATATAGCCACCACCGCCACCGCCACCGGGACCGTAAGCTTGGTTCGTGGGGAGTTGGCGTAGAGGCTGCCAACCACCCTCTCCACCGCGGGCGCGAAGCGCTACGGAACCGCTTGCACTACCCGCGAGGATCACAATGCTCCCGCCAGCACCACCACCGCCAGCGCTGTCGGATGTTGCGTTTTCGCCGCTCCAACCCCCGTTTTCGCCATCCGCAAGGATCTCACCTGTGCCAGTAATGTGCCCAGCAATGATAAATACGAGACCACCACCATTTCCGCCTCGACCGGCAACTGAGTCGTTTCCGTCGCCAGCGCCACCGCCGCCACCAAAAAAGACCCGCGTGGCAGGATTGTTGGGAAGCGGCCGACCTCCCCAACCACCTTTTTCACGCCGGAGATTTCCGCCCCAAGACGCGTTCCCGGGCTCCACGGTCAGTGCATTTTGATCGTTCGCCGAAAATGAATAACCACCGCGTCCGCCACCGGCACAGTTCGTGAGTTGATTGCCATTCGCAGTATAAGCGGGATCCAATTGCCAAGCTTGCAGCCACGAGGTCACGTCGGTTTCCATCACACCCTGACCACCGCGGATACCATCGGCAACAAACCAACTTCCCCCGTTATCGCCGTTGGCGCCACCACCACCGCCGGCATTAAAGGAGTTGCCTCCGCCGCCGCCGTTGGCCGGAGCACCACGTCCATATTGGCCATTTCCGGAAACTGTTGAGGGATCAGCAATGCTTTCTCCCTTTGCCGCGCCTTGCGCAGCGTTTCCCGTTCTATAGCCAAGGTAATTGTTGGTTGGGGTGGAACTCGAGTTGTGAATCGCGCCGCCACGGAACCCCTTCGCGCTCACATCAATAGTACCGTTCAGCTCAAGTGTGTCACGAACCGAAAGGGCGACGATACCGCCTTCGGACCCATTCCACGGTGGTGCGGTAATGCTGGCACCAGACTGGACGGTCAGATTCCGGTACTGCGGAACCTTCACCACTTGGCTACCAGCGCTCGCGACGTAACTGTTGCGCAGACCACCACACGAAGTCACAATATAGACCCGGTTAGGATTTTGGGTGGAAACCACCGTCACAAACTCATATTGCCCGGCCCCATTGATCGCTGTGATCGCGCCGTAAGAGGGAGAATCGCTCGTATCTATGTTAGCGCCCTGTGCTTGGGAGACAAGCAAAAGATCTCCGGGCGAAAGAGGGAGCAGAGCGGGAAGATTCGTAACGCGAAGAAACGTGTCGCCGGCCGAGGCGCTCTGACTTAGGGCAGAGACGGCATTCACAATTGTGTTCGCAGACGTAATTACAGCATCGCCATCCTTACCCGGTTGGGCCGCCTGGAGGGGCCACGGCGCCGCTAAACCCGCAAACACTGCAAGTGTCGCCCAAAGCGTACGCCACGAACCTCTGCGTCCGATTTGCCCCTTCATATCCTTGGAATGTCCTTTCGCGATCATTGCTCCGCTCCCTGAATGGATTTCGTCTTGCGTCAGTGTGTGAGAGGACATGGATGGAGAAAAAGATGGGAATTCTCTGAACGGCGATGGCCAGAGATGGGGAGACCCCTCGGTTTGAAAACGGTTCTTATTCACTCCAGCGCGGTGTTTCCGCCTGCTTGACCCACTCACCATACCCAAAACCATCCTCACTCTCTCATGCCGTCGGCCTTTCGGTCCGATCCGGCACGAGGTACTCGCTCAAAAAAGTGCGACGACCTCGCGCCGTATCGTCTGCAGTAATCATCCTATGCGGGAATGATCGAGTTGCGAGATGGTATCACCCAGCGTACCTGCCACATCTCCCGGTTGCTGCTTTATTTTATCAGCGACGCGTTGTGCGTCCTTACCCTATTAACTTTACCCCTTTCGGTTTTACGTAAAAGGGGCCTTCGTTGGCAAAAGTCAAACCGAATCTGCCTACAAATCTAATTTCACATTTCTGTCTCATACCACGACCCAACTCTCCCACGCAAAAGGTATGGGTACGCCGCGTTCTCTGCGATCATTACCCGCAACGCCCACAGTATATGGTACCAAATCGGTACTCTGTCAACACTGATTCGTTTTTTTCTGAATTGTTCGCGAACCCCCGGAGTCTGCGGACTAAAAGGAGCTGAATAGGAGCGGGCGCGGAACGTAACCGGAATTTGGGCGTCGCCAAGGAGGGCGGCCGTCCCTGAACGTCTGGTGTTGTGCTGCGCCCTTGGGTTGCATATGGCCTCGATGTACTGTGCATAGTCTGCGAGTGTTGGAGCTACAGCACGAAAAACGCGATCACGATTTCGGACTGACCCCATGCCCACTCTGAACGACATACTTTTGCAGTCGATTCGCGAGACTCAGAGCTATCGGCGGCTTGTGCGTGAGCTTGAGCGAGCAAAGCCCGGGCGCGCCGTGAGTATGAAAGGGTTGCGAGCCGGGGCTCTGGCTGGCCTGACGGCGGCCCTTGCGCACGTCGGTTCGAGATCAAATGTTCCGGCCAACGCTGAACGGAGCGCTCGAACAACCGAGGAAGCCGGGCACCTTTCGAAATTGGCCAGTCGCACTGCCTCCCACGAGAGTGGGGCTGTTGGCAGGGACTCCGCAACGCACCGTCCCTCGCTCATTGTCCTCGTTACGGCGAATGTTGAGCGCGCCGCAGAGCTTGCGGACGAAGTTGCGTTCTTTGGGTTGCCCCAAGTCTTTCACTACCCCAAGTCGCAACTTCTACCTTATGAGCCCGATGAACCCTATCTCGAGGAGCAAGTCAAACATCTGGAGTTCTTTCATCATTTGGCATCGTTGGGAGAGAAACCGCGTCGCCCTGATATCACTGACCACCCTGCCAGTGTGTGCGTGACTTCTATCGAAGCCCTGTTTGCCCGGGTCGCCCCTCTGGAAATGGTGCGGAAACACCGCATTGAGATTCAATGGGGTCAACCGTTTGACACTCAGGCGTTTGCTCAGTGGGCAACTGAACTCGGTTACGAGCGCGTACCGACGGTGGAGGCGCGTGGGGAGTTCTCCATTCGGGGCGGAATTGTGGATATTTTTCCGCTGCACACCGAACATGCTCTACGTATTGATCTGTTTGGTCTCGAAATCGAGAGCATTCGCTGGTTTGACGTCCACACCCAGCGCTCCTTACGCCAACTGGGGGAGCTGGAGTCAGTTACCATTTTACCTGCACGAGAACGGGTCCTCATCGAGGCCGCTCTCGCGACAGCCCCTCTGAGTTTACACGACTCGAATGCGGCTGAAGACCACGTTTCGGGAGATGGGACAAGTGATAACCAAGGGGGGCGCACGCCAAGCGAGCTACCCTTGGTACAACTTTTGGATCTGCTGCCCCCTGATGCGCTTCTGGTTTTCGATAACGCAGAACTTTATCCCTTGTTGGATGAGCGCTTCCGCCAAGTAAGAGAGCGGCAATATCGGGAGTATTCCGCTCGCAGCGATCATTTGCCCGCGCCTTCGATCCTCTATGCGGATCTTCAGCAAGTGATGAGTCGGGCCTCGCAATTTGTGCAGATTCATCACACTTTGTTAGCTGAGACCCCGGCCACGATCTCGATCGAAACCCATTCATTCGAGACGATGCCGCCCTCGTTCGAGAAATATCTGACTGAGTTTCGAAAGCGCCTCGCCGAGGAGTTTCGAGTGGCGGTCGTCTGTGACAATCTCGGACAGGCTGAACGACTTAAGGAACTTCTCGTCGAAAATGACGTGGGGGTCGTCATCATCCCTGACCCCTGTGTTGCTCCGGAGGAGATTGAAGATGCAGCGTTGCGTCAGACCGTTCGGCGAGTGGTGGAAGCATCGCCCCTTGAGCGGCTCCCTGAGGTTATTCTGACGACGGGTCTGCTCCACAATGGCTTCGTAATGCCCGAAGCAGGCCTCTATGTGGTGACCGATCGAGAGATCTTCGGTCGGTATCGCCGCCGCCCTGTCTACCGCAAACTCTATAAAGGCACCCCTATTCCCGACGTGCGCCAGATTCAAAAAGGTGACTACGTCGTGCATCTCGAACACGGCATCGGCCGCTTCGAAGGCATCCGGACTCAGCAGGTGGACGGTAAGGTTTGCGACTTCCTTGAGCTTACCTATGCCGACGATGACAAGCTCCTTGTCCCCGTCGAAAAGATCGCCTTCGTCCACAAATACTCTGCCCCCGAGCAGGGGGAAATCCATCTTGACAAACTTGGGACGAAGAACTGGACACGGCGACGGCGCAAAAGTCAGGAAGCCGTTGAGAAACTCGCTAAAGAATTACTCCAGCTCTATGCTCGACGTGCGGCTGCAAAAGGCTATGCCTTTGGCCCAGACACAGCCGAACAACGGGAGTTCGAAGCGGCATTCCTTTATACTGAGACCCCCGATCAGTTGCGCGCCATCGAAGAAGTTAAGCGGGATATGTGCGAGCCGAAGCCCATGGACCGCCTAATCTGTGGTGACGTCGGCTTCGGCAAGACGGAAGTCGCCATTCGCGCCGCCTTCAAAGCCATTCAAGAGGGCAAGCAAGTGGCGCTTCTCTGCCCCACCACCATCCTTGCCCAACAACATTATAACACGTTCCGGGAACGTTTTGCCGACTATCCGATCCGGGTCGAAATGCTCTCGCGCTTCAAAACCACCAAGGAGACGAAAGAGATTCTTGCGGGGCTTAAGTCGGGAATCGTGAACATGGTCGTGGGAACGCACGCCCTTCTTTCAAAGAGCGTTCAGTTTCGCGATTTGGGATTGGTAATCGTGGACGAAGAGCAGCGGTTCGGGGTGAAGCAGAAGGAGCGGCTCAAGGAACTGCGAGCAAGCGTCGATTTCCTGACGCTAACGGCAACCCCGATTCCGCGTACGCTGTACATGGCACTGAGTGGTCTGCGCGATATGAGCCTGATTGCGACACCGCCCGCCGACCGACACCCCGTGAAGACTCGGATCATTCACTTCGACGCCGAGCAGATCGAAGAAGCAATTCTGCGTGAACTCAATCGCGGCGGACAAGTGTTCTTCGTTCACAATCGTGTGCACAACATCCATGAAGTTGCGCGACGCCTTCAGGAAATTGTGCCCTCTGCGCGCATTGCAATCGCCCACGGACAAATGCCCGATGGCGAGCTTGAACAGGTGATGATGGATTTTATCGATGGCAAGTACGACGTGCTCGTCTCGACAACGATCATCGAGAACGGCCTCGACATCCCGAATGTGAACACCATCATCATCAACCGCGCCGATGCATTTGGTTTGGCCCAGCTTTACCAACTGCGCGGTCGGGTGGGCCGGGAAAATCGTCAGGCCTATGCCTACCTCGTGGTGCCCCAAGGCCAGCCGATTACAGAATCGGCCGTAGCACGGCTCGCCGCCATTGAAGAGTTCGTGGAGCTTGGCAGCGGTTTCAATATCGCGATGCGGGATCTCGAGATCCGGGGGGCTGGGAATCTGCTGGGACGCGAGCAACACGGCACGATGGCAGACGTTGGGTTTGAGCTCTACTGCAAAATGCTCGAAGAAGCCGTGGAGGCTCTCACGGGTTCACTCCGCGAGGAAGAACTGGAAACGGAAATCCAGTGGTCCACAAACGCCTACCTGCCCGCTTCCTACATTCCGGTGGAAGGCCAGCGCTTCATGGTTTACAAGCGGATTGCCGAGGCAACCACCCTTGCACAGCTTGATGCAATCACGGAAGAACTACGAGATCGCTACGGCGAAGTGGAAATTTCGCGCGACGACGGAACTGTGGTAAGTACGCTTCCCCAACCAGTGGTCAACCTCATGTCGATCGCAAAACTTCGGATTCTCGGCCGGAAACTCTCGATTCGCAAGATCGCAGCGACCCGTCACGGCTTCGAGATCCACCGACCCGATGCCGTAAACGAACTGGGGCCAACCATTCGTAAACTCTTGCGTAGCGAGGGCCCGAAAGTGTTTGTGAACAACCCGAACTCACTTGAATTTCACTACGACGATTGGGCTCACCGCCCACAGCTCGAAGAAGCTGTGGCAATGCTGAAGCAGGTGCTCAACGAGTTCACAAGAGCTCAGCCTCGCAGTGCGGGTGACGAAATATCCGCAGCCGTGCCTGTCTAAGAACGCGCAACCGCTAATGTAGAGGGGGTTGTCGGGTGCACCGCACGCATCCAGCACAGTCGAGTTCCATCCATAGAGCCAGCACACTCTATTCGCTCAGTTCAACGGACACTTCTGTTGCCTCTCCCGATCGAACGATAACTCGCTTGCGTGCTTGCACTGGATCCGAGAAACGGTAACCTCGCACAAGCCCCCCTTCGCGAATCGGGGTTGCGCCCATGCCACCATGCCAAACATGGAGCGTGTAGACACCCGGCGCAACCCCTTCGAGGGTAAAGCGCCCACTTGAGTCTGTGACCGTGTAATACGGATGGTCGGCCACCACAATTGTCGCGCTCTCCCACGGATGCCGCTTACACCGGACCTCGTAAAAGCCCAGTTCTGTAGGCCGCAGAAATTCGCTGGAACCCACTGCGGGAAGCGTGAACGTTCGCGTGGCTGCCTTCGAGGCCTTCACCTCCACATAGTGAATGACGCTATCTAAGTTGGTGAACACAACCCGTGCTCCGCGCGAGACCAAAACAAGCGAAGGTTCGATTTGGCAGCGCCGAAACTCAAATTGCGAACCCGTTTTCGTTGTGAGTTCCTCACTCCCCATTTGCTCGGGTTTGGGATTAAGCCAAACAACTGCATTTCGTACGCCACGAGAAGTCGGATCGATCTCCACGCGATTGTTGGGCAAGGCTCCACGTGGCGCGCAGGCTGAAACATCCACTTCCACCTCGAAAGCGTCGGCTGGCGGAAGTACACCTTTCCACAAAACCTTCCCGACGATTGCCGCAGGCACGGAAGGCGCTCCCTGTGCAGTTGGCAAACAGACGAACGCATTCACACCAAATAAAAACCAACTGCAGAGCAGAGGCGCTGAAACCTTTCGCAACCATGCCGACGCGATTCGGCGAACTGACCCGCGCCTACCACGACAGCTTACTCTGTATAACAGGCCCCGATATGCGCAGAGGCCCCCACGCCGTGAAAAACATTTGCAATCGTACCAAATGGTTTTTGAGCCGCACATTAGCGTGACTGTTGACTCACTGCACGGTGGATCACTCCTGCGGGAAGGAGCACAGAACGAATAAAGAGTTCGACTCCCACCACAAGCGCAAGCGTCACCACCCCCACGAGGAGCACTCGTTTTAAAACACGGGCCACGTGGAAATGGCTTAGCTGGAGTTCAGGATCGTCAAGCCTTGCGCCGAGACGCGTCTTGGTCTCGGGCGCTGGTGGAATTTCCTTCTTGTTTGGCTGAGCAAGAGGCGAGGGAGATTTTGGAGCAGCCGCAGATTCTGCCGGTGACACGGCATCCGTTGCTTCTGAAGCCTTCTGCGTCCCTTTTGCTTCGCCCGATGTCACTTCTCCCCCAACTTTCGCTTCCGTAGGAGTAGGAGCAGCGGTCTTCTCGGGAGAAGCCTCAAGGGGCTTTTCCGCTTGTGGGTGGTTAGGCTCGTGCGAAATCTTATTGGTCACCTCGCTCATAACACTGCACCTCTATCAGAACGGGCCATGCCAACTCCGGTTCCCAACGTCTTTCCGATCCGATCCGTTGCCCTTCAGCGCGTCACTTTGAGTCAGGCTGCGGGCGCTACCAATGCACGTCTGCAAAATTTTCAAGATCGGCAGAACCAACGAATCAAAGTTCCGCTAACTTGCATTCTGCGTTCCACCGGCATTTGCGTCAGCTGAAGTTGCTTCTTGCGGTTGCGCGGTCTGGAGTCGGTCTGTTTCTGCATTGGCGTTGGTTTCGTCCGTTCCAAATGTCGTTTTGCGCATTTCGCGTAGCTGCTCAACATACGCGCGCGCATCATCAACAAACTCCTCAGCCCAATCCACGTCGCGATCCAAGAGCTTGGCAATGTCATGGGCATCGGCGTTGGCGATTGCTTCCACACTCTCGTACCCAGCGTTTAGGAACATCTCAACGGTCTGTGAATCCGTGAGTTTCTCTTGGCTTAAGAAATCGGCGAGATACTCGCGCTGGATACGCTTGGGATCCGCCTTCGCCAGTTTTTTCTCTTCGCCCTCTGCGTGAATATCGAGGGCAAGGCCCGTGAGCTTTGCCGCAAGTCGAGCGTTTTGGCCGCTTTTGCCAATGGCAAGCGCCAGTTGGCCCTCTTTGACCGTCACGATCGCTTTACGTTCGTTCTCGAGCACCTTCACCGAAGAGATTTGCGCAGGGACAAGCGCGTTTGCCACGAATTGCTCGATCTTTGGTGAATACGGGATGATGTCGATTCGCTCGTTTTCCAGCTCGCGAACAATCATCTGAACGCGGGATCCGCCCACACCTACGCACGCCCCTACCGGATCCACGTCTGGGTTCTTGCTTTGCACAGCCAATTTCGTGCGAACGCCGGGGTCGCGGGCCACCTTGACGATTTCCACCGTTCCGTCCGCAACTTCTGGCACTTCCTGTTCGAAAAGCTTCACGACGAGCTCTGGATGTGTGCGTGACACGGTGATCATGGGGCCGTGGCCATCGCGTTTTTCGACGCGGGTGACGAGGACCTTGATCTTATCCCCTTGGCGATAGCGGGCGTTCGGTGGCAACTCTTTTGCGGGCAAGAGAGCTTCGGCTCTACCCAATTGTACAATGAGGTCGCGGTGCTCGTAACGCTGCACGGTTGCCGTCACAACTTCGCCCACACGGTCATGCCACTCATTGTAGATTTTGTTTCGCTCTGCCTCGCGCAACTTTTGAATCAAAAATTGTTTCATGTTGGCAATGGCGAGATGCCCTAAAACAGCCGGATCCACCTCCACCTCGATTTCGTCGCCCACTGCGACGTCTTTGTTGATTTTCTTGGCGTCGCGAAGAGAAATCTGCGTTCGCGCAGAGGTCACCGTGCTCACCACTGTTTTTTTCACCCAAAGATGAAGTACGCCGGTTGTGGGGTCAAGCTGGGCGCGCGGCTCCTTAAACTGTGAAAGAGAGCTTTTGCGGGCAGCAGCGACAATGGAATCCTCGATGGCCTTCGCCACCACCTGCAAATCCAACTCACGTTCTTTGGCATAGTACTGCACCAATGCTTTGAGTTCGTTTGCATTCATTGTCTTCTCACCTCGCTCAGCTCACCTTGCCCGTTGTCCGCGTAAAGAGCTGCAAAACAAAAAGTGGGCGTTTGCGCCCACTTCTCGGCTGCAACGTTATCCTATCCTACGCTCCGGTCCTACACTATGCAAGTCTTTCCATGGTCGTTGGGCATTGAACTCTTAGCCCTGTTTTTTGAAGCTTATTCACCCGGAACGCGTGGTCAACAGCACCCCATGGCTATTCCCTTGGGGCGATCGCCGAGACTTAGCCACAGTTCAGATAACTCTAAATGAGAGGGGGCTGGCCAGCTGGAGCAGCAGGTTGCCCTCCAGCCCCCGGCAGCGGCGGAAGACCAGGCATTCCCCCCGGCTGCCCCGGCATCGGTTGCGGGGCGGGCATGCCAGGCTCTGCAGGCGGCACATCAATTCCGACCGCCGTTGCCGCGCCGGGCTGTAGCGCGGGGGCAGGAGTCTCAGCTCCCGGATAAGCCGGAGCCTGCGGCAGCGCTGGGATCTGGGCCACGCCGGGTTGGGGCTGACCATACGGAGCCTGAACTGGCACGGCACCGGGCAACGCAGGCATACCAGGGGCTCCCGGAACCGCCGGTGCTGCGGGTGTCGGCTTCGGCGTAGCCTTTGCCTCCACGAGTTCCCGGTTGTACTTCTGGATAAACAGCCCACCTTTCCCCTCGCGCTGCGCATCGCGCTGAGAAAGGTTGTCGCGTTCCTCAATAGCAATTTTGAGTCGGTTTTGGACATTCCGCCGCAGGATCGGATCCAACCCACGCACCTGAAGAATGTTTTGGTACGACGCTATTGCCGTCTCGTAGTACTCCTTGGCCTCGTCCGCTTTTTTCGAGCGCCCAAACTTGAGCGCCAAGGCCGCGACAATGAGATTGAGCCGCACAGCATTGGGCTGAAGAACCGCGGCTTTTGAAAGCGACTCGTAAGCTGCTTCGTAGTTAATGTGATCCAATGCTTTGATGCCTTGCGCATAGAACGTGAGAGCTTCCGGAGGTAGCGTTGCCAGTTCCTGAGCATCGGGCAGGAGGAACTCCTCGGCTCTCACTGGGCGGGGGAGCCACCCCACCAGAAAGACCGTCATTGCAATAAGCACTGCCAAACTCGTGCGCATGATTCGCACTCTGCCTCTTTCAAACCCATTTTGGGGTAATGATCAGTTTAGTGAGTGAACGTTGGCGCCCGCCCTTGTCAACAAGCAAACGTCGGACCCCGGATGCAGCTTGTGGCCAAGATGGACACTCAAGAAGACCCTCCAAGCGTCACGACTTCACTCACTGTCTCGAACCTTGCCGCAGTTACGCTCACGGTGGGATGTTTGGGGGACAAGCAATTTCGAGCGCATCCCTTTCGAGATGCAGCCGCTCCTTTCCCCACAAAAACACTTGTCAGGTCTGAGGAGATGAGGCATGGAATAGGGCTCGCACGGATGGATTCGCCGACGAAATGAATCTGATGAGACTGAATTTGCGCCGCGCGCATTGAATACTGTCGCACAGACACGTGAAGAATTCGTGCAGCTGAGCGTGATGCGGAGCTAATGGAGAACGGTCCCTATGAGTAAGGAAAAAGAAAAAGACGCAAAGATCGCCGATGCCGTACTCGAGGCGGCACAGAAAGTTTTTGAACGCAAAGGTGCAAAGCAGGCCACGATCGAGGAGATTGCTGCTGAGGCTAAACTCGATGCCAAGAAGGTCAAGGCGGTCTTCCCAAATGTGGAAGCAGTGATTCAGGAAGTACTGGATCGAGACGTCGAAGAAACCTCCGAGCTTTTTACTCGCACCATCAATGACCGCGGAAAAGCCGACGTGAAGCTCACACGCTTGGTCCGCGAGCTTCTCACTCGCTACCAGCACAGTTACGTCCTGTCGTGCGTGGTCAGTGAAGGGGTGGAAACAGGTGACGAAAACGAGCCGTTTGTCAAAGCCCAGCTCACGAAACGCCACGTGGACCGCTACCGCCAAAATACCGCCATCTTGGGACGCCTTGTCGCACAGGGGCAAAGCGAGGGACTTTTTACGGACGTCGATCCGGTGGAAGCCGCTTATTTGCTTCGCGGCATGATTGGAGCGGCTGTCCGATTCCGCAAGGTCACCGAGAAGCGCGATGACATGCGTGACCATGCGGACATCATCATGCGGATCTTCCTCAAAGGCCTGTTGCGCTGACCCCCATCGGAATGATGCGCGTTGGCTAAAACATTCCATAGGGGGACTTGTCCCCACGACGAAGCTTCGCAAGAAATGGGCAGCGTTTGTTTTGCAAAACTGAGCTTCTTCTCACCCCCGAGGGGATGTGGGCATCTTAGTAGACCGTGCGGGACAAGCCTTCTGGCCTGTCTCTTCTATTGCCAACGCTGAAAATGCGTTTGAGACACTTGCGTTCAGAAAAAGCTACGTACCGTAAGGTCGCCACTGACGCGACATCATCATCTTTTCAACATTGTACGCAAGAGACAGCAGAGCATGAGACGAACCGAGCGGCCATTAGTGTTTCTCCTGCATGGGATCGGCCGAACGCCCCTGGACATGTGGCCAATGGCACGCGGCCTCGCCCGTGAGGGCTTTGCCGTCGTCAACTGGGGCTACCCGTCAAGGCGCTCGTCCATCGCCGATTTAGCATCCATGTTGGCGGCACAGGTGGCATCTTACGACGCTCCGGTTTATCATTTTGTGGGCCACTCCATGGGCGGAATTATCTTGCGCAAGTATCTGGCCGAGCAGCCACCGGCGCGCGTGGGCCGTCTTGTTATGATCGGCTCGCCCAACCAAGGCTCAAAAGTTGCCGAATTTTTTGGCGAGTGGTGGCTCTTTCGGAAAATTTTTGGTCCAGCAGGACAGGAGCTCCGCTGTGGCTCGCCCGGCATCTGTTCCACCATCGGGATCCCGAAGTGCGAATTTGGTATAATCGCCGGGGGATTGGGAAACCGGTGGGGAATGAACCCATTGCTTGGCTCCGACAACGACGGAACCGTCACAGTGGAAGAGACGCTGCTGGAGGGGGCGTGTGACTTTCTTCTTCTGCCCTATCCTCACCCAATCATTCAGGCCTTTCCGCGCACGGTTCGTAACACCCTCCATTTTCTTCGCCACGGGCGTTTTGCAGAGTCTTCTGCCACCGCCCCCCGCTCCGCGGCAGCCGCGTCGATCCCCACCGACCGAGCATAACGCATCAGCCTCATCAACCGTAAGGCGCTTGCTAAAAGCCCTACGCCAAGCACCCCAATCAGCGTGCGCGCGACAGGGCGCCCAAACTCGGTTTCCGGACGTCGCCATGCTTGAAGAAGCCAAAAATCGAGCTCATCCCACCCACGCATGTCAAAAACCGAAAACCGAGACGGAGAGCCGGGTGGCGGCGCTGCCGGCAGATAATGGTGATAGACGATGAACGGTAGGGAACGCCCGCCACGTTCTTTTTCCCACCACGAGGTCAGTGCGTAGACGTTGAATCGGATATGATTGAACTGCGGATTCCACACAAGGTTTTCCAGCGTTAGCTGAGGGCTCGGATGGACCACAAATGTGAGCGCGGTGTAGTTGACCGACACCCCAAGAAGCTGAATCAGCACCGCAGCAATCACTACCCAGTTCGACACGAAGCGAAAGACGGAGCTCCCCCTGTGATAGCTTTCCCACCACAATCCCAACGGAAGAGCTAAAAACGGGATGAGAAAGTGGAGACGCGAAAACCACCATCGCTCGTCCACCCACGTGTTTAATGAGAGCTGAAAAACCGTCAGGAGTCCGAAAGCCACCGCAAGGGGAATAAGGCGCGGGAAGCGCACGAAAAAGACCCGCCAAAAAGGCAACGTCAGCAACAAAACTGGCGAGTAAAGAAAAAGGCTCTTGTTTGGGCTAAAAAGCAGCGCACCGACACGCAAGGGAACCGCGAGAAGGGAGTCATAGGCATCACCACAAGAATAGCGACGGAAAAGAGGATTCCCGTAACGCCAAACATTCGTCGAAAGGAGTAGGACGAACGCGCTCGCGACCACTATCACGGTGATAGCAACGTGCGCGAAAGGAACGCGACAGCCAGTTGAACGTCGCTCTCTCCACAGTACGACAAGGGCAGCAATGCCGAGGGCAGCCGCTATCAATACACCCGTGATCTTGGTGAGAATCAGGCATCCCAAAGCAGCACCAAACAGGGCAGCGCGACGCGCCCTGGGGGCATTCAGATAGTAAAGAAATGCAGCCAGAGCTGCGGTCGTCCAAAGTGTTTGCTGATTCTCCATACCGAATTTCGAGTACGGCCAAAGGACGGTTCCCACCGCGGCAAGAAGTGCTGTCGCAAGCGCCGGGCCGGGACGCCGATACAGAAGCCATGCCACCACAAAGAGGGTCGTAACAATCCAAGCTGCTGTGAATTGATGGACGAACAGAAATAGGAAGGAACTTGCGTCGCGTTCCCAAGCGGTACCCCGTAGGCAGAACTCTATGAGTGCAGAAGGGCCGTATTGCAGGACGTCCAGGACTCCTGCGCGGCTTCGCGGGTAGAGCATGCCGGCGGCGTCGCGACACAAAGTGCGACTCACATAGGCACGCGCAAAGTCCAGATTCTCTCTCTCATACCCATAATGCCAGTGAGACGCACAGAGGGCAAACAGACAAAAGGCTACCCCCCACACCGCGCTGGCAAGTTGAAGGACACCCCAGCGCTTTCGCCGCGCCCGCAGACGCCAGCCAATTGCCCAGCTCACTGCCCCATCACTTCAAAAGTGCGCACCGCTCCCCTTGCTCTGGTCAAGAACAAACGAATTCCCCCTGGCATGGCCCCTACCCGTGGGCGAGGCTAATCAGGTCTCTTTCGGTCTTGTGGCACGGAGTTTGTAAACGTGCCCCCCCAAAAAAAGTCCCAAATTCGTGGGCACAAAGGGTTCGCTCGAATCCATGCCCTTCTAGCGAGGTAGATCGTTTTTCCCCTCACCCCGGCATGCATAGGCCAACGTCTCGTAAAACCTACTCAGGGGGACGTTGACCGAGCTTGCCCCTGCCCCAAGTTATCGCCTTATTTGCCCCACACGGCATGGCTGACCGCCACTGCGACGAGAATTCCTACCAGATCCGCAACGAGTCCAGCGACCATCGCGTGACGGATCTTGCGGATGCCAACGGCCCCGAAGTAAACGGCGATCACGTAGAAGGTGGTGTCCGTGCTGCCAAATACGTTCGAGGCCACAAACGCCTCGAATGAATTCGGCTTTGCCTTGATGATCTCCGAGGCTAAGCCCATCGAGCCGGACCCGGACAACGGCCGCATCAGAGCCACCGGCAAGACTTCGGGAGGCATACCGACCTTCGCAACGAGGGGTTTGAGAAGCTCGGAAAGCGCATCAAGGGCTCCGGAAGCGCGGAACATGCCAATCGCCACAAACACAGCCACAAGGTAGGGAAGGATGCGGAGAAAAATATCGAACCCTTCTTTACCGCCAGTGACGAAACTTTCGTACACCTTTACATTACGCAGCATCCCCAAGACAACGATGCCAAAGATTAGGATGGGGATAGTAAAGATCGAGATGGTGCGCATGACGTCGGTGAAAAGGTCGGCCATAATCCGTCACGCTCCTTTCTGAGTTGAGCTGCGATCAGTAGTTTCTTCCGCGGTGCTGCCTGCAGCGCTTGCTGAATCGCCCCCCTCACTGCTTTGTTGAGTGTCGCCCGTTGAAGATGGTTCGGCTGGTTGTGGTTCGCCGTCCTCGGCAAGAGCGGCCTCGACACTGAACATAGGCAACCGGGCAAGAAGCTTTGCACACACAAGACCCGTGATCGTGGAGGCCAGCCCCGCGACCATGCAGGGCCCAATGATTTCCAGAACATTTGCACAGCCAGCAGCTTTGCGCACGGCGAGCATGCTTGTCGGGATGATGGCAAAACCTGCCGTATTCCATGCCAGCAACACCACCATTGCGTCCGAAGCTACATGCTTATGCTTGTTGAGGGACTGCAGTTCTGTCATCGCTTTGAGCCCAAACGGTGTAGCCGCGTTGCCCAGCCCCAAAATAGCCGTGGTGAAGTTCATGATGATCGCACCCACGGCGGGATGCTCGGGAGGTACGTCTGGAAACAGCCGCCGAATAAGCGGGCGCATGAGCCGAGCCACAAACTGCACGAGGCCGGCATCCTCGCCAACCTTCATAAGTCCCAGAAAAAGCACCATGGTGGAGACCAGGCCTAAGCCAAGCTCGAAGGCCTTCTTGGCGTAATCGAAAGCAGCGTCGGTTAGGGCCTGCAGATTGACCAACGTCCCACTCGCCACCGGCTTATTGTTCAACTCTAAGGTATACTTGCCCGCCGCGTAACTTTGCCATACGACCTTAAAGCCGCCGGCAACTGAGTCAACGCGCTGCAAGGTAGCCATCGGCTCGCTGGTGCCCGAGGTCACCTCGCTATTCGCGGACGCTGGGGGTACGTCAATCGAGTTTCCACGCCGCACGACACTAAAGACTGTTTCGACGGGTTTATCGTCCTTGCCGACGATTTTCACCACCAAGCGGTTGGGTCCTTCCAGCCACGCTTCGTCTGGGACAAGCGCCGTCTTTGGCGAATACTGGCGATAGACGGTGACCACAAACGAGGTAATAATCATCAGGCCCCAGACAGTGTTCATGGTCAGGAGCCACCGCATAAAGACCCCAAACCACGAAGCTCCGCTACCTTTTGCCATGGGTCTTGTCCTCCCTAATTTTCCGTATCAACGTCCTCACGGACCCAACGGTCTGCAAGTTAGCACAACAGCTCACTCCACCACCGCGCTCTCCATGATGTAAAGTTCGCCGGTATTGCCGTCAAGCCGAGCTCGGACACCAAGAGGAATCGTGGCCTTTTCGGTGCCATGGCCAAACGGCACTCCATACACAATGGGAACTCCGAGAGGTGTTAGGCGCTCCACCAAGACTTCGCGAAGCGTCTGGCAATTGTCGTAATGCGAGCGGCCCTCCTGGTGCTCGCACCCCACACACTCTCCGATGGCAATCCCTTTGACACCGTCCAACACTCCCGCCTGTAGGAGGTGAGTCAGAGTGCGGTCCATCTGATAAGGCTCGGCGTCGATATCCTCAAAAAAGAAAATTTTGTCCCTCAGCGAAACTTGCCATGGCGTACCGATAAGCGATTCGACCAGTGTCAGGCACCCACCAACCAGCTCGCCTTCCGCAACCCCCCCCTGAAGGGTTTCGCGGAGGGCCCAGCCGCGCGGTAGCCCTAACGGGCCGTAAGGCTCGGGAACCGTCAGCATCCGACGAAAGCAAGCTTCCGTGAAAATCGTTGGGCCCACCGCAAACTCAACCGCAGCCATGGGACCATAGAACGAGACAAGGTCGCACTCTTTGAGCAAGAAAAGGTTAAGTGCGGTGATGTCGCTGTACCCGACAAGGATTTTCGGGTTATTCCGGATCAAGTCCGCGTCAAGCATTGGGAGCAGGCGCGTAGCACCGTAGCCGCCGCGCAAACAGATGATTCCAGCAATTGTTGGATCTGCAAACATCGCGTGAAGGTCTGCAACGCGCTCCTCATCCGAGCCAGCAAGGAAGCCCCGACGACTCCGGACGTGAGGAGCTTCGACAGGCTGAAATCCAAGCCGACGAAGTCCGTCCAGACCTCGCTCATATCGACTCTCGTCGTAAGGCGCACTGGCTGGAGCCACGATTCCAATTCGATCCCCAAGGCGCAACGCTCGCGGTTTCCGGGCCATCATGATCCCTTTCTAAAAAGTTATGGCATTCGCTCGGCATGACTGATGGCATTTTTCCCAAAGGTAAACAAAAAACGACGTAGTGCGAGGCGCCACAGAGTCGCAACCTCGCCTGCCTCCCTCGGGTGTCAACCACAGTTATCCCACCATCCCCACGCAAAACAGTTCAGCCCCCAGTTGTTGGGGGATTCGCTGTGGCGGGCGCGCTTGCTCACCCGCAGGGGACACTTGACGATTTCGTGAACATACCCGGCAGGGCAGTGAATAGTACTCGAGAGAGATGAGCTCGAAACTTCATACTTTGTGGATTACCTGTGCGCTCATCCTTCTTGCGATCGCCGTCGGTGGGCGCTTCGCACGGTGCGACTCACGTCGCTCTGCTCAGCCGGCCCGAATAGCCACCGCGAGCCATGAGTTTACGTCGAGCCCCGTGACAGAGGAAAGATTCCGCGAGTCGTTTTCCCCAAAACGCAACGAGCGCTCGCCACGCTACCCCACTGCGTTAGCAACTGAGATCGAGCGGCCGATAGCGCAAAGCGACGATACCGTGGAAGAGCAACAGCCAACCACCTTTCCAGCCACACGAGTTGTCCTACGTGCAAAGGTGATTGACCGCCGAAGTGGCGCCCCTGTTCCGTGGGTTCGCGTCGCTGCATCTCGCTGGGAAACTACCCATCCAGCCTATGTGGCCTATGCACCCGCCTCGCTTGCGGCAGCGGGCGCGATCTTCGCTTCTGATCAGCAAGGAAATCTGCAGATTTCGAACGTTCCCGCGCCGGGCATGGTTACTCTTCGACTTGCGGCTCGCGGATATGAAGAAGCTGAAGTTGGGCCCTTATATCTGCCGGAATCCTCCCCCCTCCATGAAGCGGTATTTCTATTGGCGCGCCATCCAAACATTGTGGGTCGCGTGGTCTATGCTGGGAGTCGCAAGCCCGCAGGGGGAGTGCGAGTCGAAGCGCGCGGTGAGGCCAGCGTTTTTCGCACCCGCGTCATCACGGCGACGACGGCCCCGAATGGGCACTTCGAACTCGTGGATGTCCCTTCTGGCCGCACGCATCTTGTGTTTACTCCACCCGCCGGAGCCCCTTATCTCTTGGACGTCTCGGTAAGTCCGGGAGAGGAGAATAACCTCGGCGAGATCGAGCTTCCCGCGCATGGGGCTCGAGTGGTAGGATGGGTGGTACGGGGCACGACAAACCAGCCGGTGACCAGCGCCACGGTTTATCTCCATCCGAACCCCCCGCTGGAGGGAGAATCTCGGCGAACAGAAACGGACGGACAGGGCAGATTCGCGTTCTTTGATCTTTCCAATGGACCCTACACCATCGAATTGGCGCAAGGAGCAGGCCCCGCCGATTCGGCTGGACAAATGCCGAGTCTTGCGCCTCGCACGCAGCTCGTGCGCCCGCTCATGTTAGCTTCCGGTGAGGAGCGCGAAGTGGTTCTTCGGGTGGGTGAAGTGACGGCGCGCGGCCGACTGCTTCGCGGGACGACTCCCGCTGCTGGCACCCTCTACTTTTCACGCGGAGCGGCTGGGCTGGGCGTGACTCGCGTCGCGCATGTTGGTCCCGACGGCCAGTACGAATTGCAAGGACTTGACTCTGGCGCGTGGCTTGTGACGCTCCGGGGCAATCGCGGTGAATATGCGCGCGAAAGTGTCGTCATTCCCTCCGTCTCCGTGTGGGAACGGGATTTTTCTCTCCCCGAAGGACGGGTTGTGGGGCGCGTGCTGACAGAAGACTCGACGCCGGCTGCAGGGGCCAGTGTCGAGTGCAGCCTTGTGTACGACCATCCATACCAAGACTTCATGGACCCGCACGTAGTCAGGAGCCGCACCAAGAGCGATGGATCCTTTGCGCTGGGACCTTTGCCGCCGGGCACGTACACGGTTCGGGCTTCTCACCCCACCTTGGGCTTTGGAAACTCAGACCTGATTACGGTTCCCCAAGTAGGCGATTCCGCGCCCACCGAAATCGTACTTCATGCTGCTCGCCCCGCGACACTGCGCTCGGTGGCCCTTAGCTTCGAAACCGGCCAGCCGATCCGCGAGGCCTTCCTCGTGCTCTATGACGCGGCAGGGCGCCTTGGGCGGACTGCTACCCGCAATGATGCGGGAGTCGCTACTTTGGAGGGCCTTGCTCCCGGCACCTATCGCGTGCATGTCAGCGCCTCAGGCTATTCCTCGGACGAGCAAGAAATCCCCCTACGCGAAGGGGAGATTCGGGAAATTGTGTCAGTACTCGGCATTCGCGGGGCCCTTCGGGTATTCGCCGAGGACACTACGGGCAGGCCTCTCCCACGGACGCGAATAGTGGTTCGGCCAGTCGGCTCAGCGGCACTCGACACCGTGCGCGAAGGGACAACCGATGAAGGCGGTCTATGGATCACTCGAGCGCTTATCCCCGGCACAGTGGAGGTTGAAGCGTTCTTTCCCGATGGAGGCTCGACAAAACTCAGCACGACCATTCGACCACGCGAAACAACGGAGGTCACCATCCGTCCCCGTCGGTAACCCCACCTCAAGGCGCGAGGGGCCTGTCACCATAAAGTCCTTGCACGCCTTGCCTGAGCCCAATACTCGTCACTTAGCATTCCATCTAAAAACGCTAAGAGAATAAGACAATGAACGCCACCCAACGTCCGCAGCCCCCCATGCAAGCTTTAGTCGTGCAAGGTTATGAACATGAACAACCGATCGGTACTTTGCTGCCTCCACGTTTGCACTTCCGCGAGATTTTCACTCGCGACTTTGTACGAGTGATTCTTTGCTCGCTCCTCGCCGGCGTGTTTTGCCTTCAAACAGGGCCCGCTCAGGCCAAAGCGAACAAACAGCGGGTGCTTGCTCCAACCAAACAGAGCGAGATCACAACCACTCAGGCCGTGCAAAAGGACCCTGCCCTTACCCAGAAACCCGCTGACCCAACACCAGCCACGGAGGAGACGCGCTCACCCGATCCCGAGACAACGGGGGCGTTTCTTCCGAATCAGTGGAAGCTTGCTCCCGTAGGAAGCCACCTTCCGTTGGGTGACCTTCCAGTCTCTCTCGCAAAATCCCCCGATGGGCGGTATGCGGCGATACTTCACTGCGGTTATGGGGAACACGAAGTCCGCATCTTCGATCTCGAGAAGCGCAAACAGACCGCGCGTGCTGAAGTGGACAACGCGTGGCTTGGGCTCGCCTTTGCCCCCGATGGCTCCCACCTTTATCTAAGCGGCGGCACGGATGACCGGTTGCTTGCCTATCGTTTTGACCGGGGCAAGCTGTCGTCGCCCATGGCCCTCACGCTTCGGCTCGACCACGCCACAACCCAAGCTAAGGAGAATCCGTGGTATCCTAGCGGGATAGCTCTGACCGCCAACGGCAAGGTCGGCTACGTGGCATGCCAACAGCGCGGAGCTCTCTATGCCTTTTCACCTGTTGGCGCGGACGAGCAGATTGGGGACGAAAAGGTGACGACCTCAGCGAAGTCCGATAGAAAGCGCCGGCGAGGCGATCGCGCAGCGCTTGCCCCCGCCGCTGAACGGAATGCTCGGCTCATCGTTCGGTTCCGCGAGCCTCATCCTGCCCCGTACAAAGTGCTGCTTCACCCCAAGCGACCCGTAGCTTATGTGTCCTTGTGGGGAGCCCGCGCTGTGGCCGAGGTGAACCTGCGTTCGCGTTCCTATCGGCTGATCCCCACCGATTCGCATCCGAACGACATGGTCATGACGCGCGACGGGCGGCGACTCTTTGTGGCATGCGCAAACACGAATTACACCGATGTAATCGATCTCGAACAAAGGCGAGTGATCGAGCGCCTTGACTGTGCCCTTTATCCGGGAATGCCACCCGGCGCGACCCCCAACGGATTGGCTCTGAGCGACGATGAGAAAACTTTGTTGGTAGCGAACGCGGACACCAATCACGTGGCGGTTTTCGACGTGAGCAAGATGGGCGAGACGCGGCCGCGTGGTTTTATCCCAACCGCATGGTATCCAACGGCGGTCACTTTTGGCCCGAAGAATGAAATCCTGATTGTGAGTGCGAAGGGGTTGGGGAGCAAACCCAATCCCAAAGGCCCCAACCCTTACCACAAAAACGCAGAGACAACGCATCCACAGTATATCGCGAAATTGTTCCGTGGCACTCTGACGTTTGTGGAATGGCCAACGGAAGAGCAGTTGCGCCGCTACAGCCAGCAGGCTTTAGCTACCTCGCCTCTTCGGCCAGACCTTCAGCCTCGCGCTATTGAACCCAACAATCCGATTCCGACGCGCGTGGGCGACCCGAGTCCCATCCGCTATGTGGTCTATATCATCAAAGAAAATCGCACGTACGATCAGGTGCTCGGCGATATGCCGGAAGGCAACGGCGATCCCTCGCTGTGTTTGTTCCCGGAAAAGGTTTCCCCCAACCACCACGCGTTGGCGCGGGAGTTTGTGCTGTTCGACAACTTTTACGTGGAGAGTGAAGTGAGCGCCGACGGGCACGAATGGACTACCGGTGCGTACGCCACCGACTACGTGGAAAAAACATGGCCAGCCTCTTACGGAAACCACGGCAAGATCGGTTATCCCGCCGAAGGACACTCGGCGGTGGGGCGCCCTGATAAAGGCCATATTTGGAATCAGGCAAAAGCTGCTGGCGTGAGTTACTATAGCTTCGGCGAGTGGATCGTGGACGGCGGACCCAAATGCGATGGAAAAGCAAAAGATCCCGATTTACGCGGGCACTACGACCCATGCTTTGCAGGCTACAACCTGCATTTGAGCGACGTGGATCACCGCGCCAAACGTTTCATAAAGAAGCTGGCCGAATTTGAGCGCACGAACTCTATGCCACAGCTTATCCTTCTGCGCCTGCCAAACGATCACACCGCAGGCACAAGAGCCGGAATGCTCACTCCGCGGGCCTACGTTGCACAGAACGACCTCGCGTTGGGGATGATCATCGAAGCGCTTTCGCGCTCACGCTTCTGGAAGGAGATGGCGATCTTTGTGGTCGAGGATGACGCCCAAAACGGCCCGGACCACGTGGATGCGCACCGAACGGTGGCGCTGATTGCGAGTCCCTACGCCAAGCGCGGCTATCATTGCCGCAATATGTACTCGACCGCAAGCATGCTACGGACGATGGAACTCATTTTGGGACTGCAACCGATGAGTCAGTTCGACGCTGCTGCACGCCCGCTGTACGAATGCTTCACCGCGACACCGGACTACCGCCCCTATGTGTGCAAGCCCGCGACCTATCCGTTGGACGAAAAGAACGGGCCAAAGGCACCGATGAGCAAAGAATCGGCCTTACTCAACCTCGAGCGCGAAGACTCCAATCCCGACGTCTGGTTCAACGAGATCATTTGGAAGTCGGTGCATGGGCCGGATAGCGTAATGCCCGCCCCCGTGCGCGCAGCTTTCGTGTGGCCAACGAGCGAAGAGAGAGAGGACGAAGACTAAGCGGCTGTTCGCAGCTGTCCCCCTTGTCCGGCCGTGAGAGCATGCTGCAGCAAGCATGGGGAAGTGTCAGTGTCCTGACGCTTGCCGCAGTGGGCGAATATCCACGGCCCGCATCCCGGCCCGGCGAGCGGCTTCGAGCCCGAGATCACCATCTTCAAATGCCATGCAGTGCTCGGGCGGAACGCCAATTCGCCGCGCCGCTTCAAGGAAAAGATCCGGTTCTGGCTTGCCGCGAGGCACATCATCCACGGTCACGACCGCTTGAAAACAGTCCGCAAGCCCTAACGCCTCGAGCGTTCGCGTACACGATAGCCGGGTGCCGCTCGTCGCCACGGCCAGAGGGTACTTGCCCTTACACTCGCGAATGAGCGAAACGACGGGCTCAATGGGACGAACTTCATGAAGTCGGCGATAAAACGCTTCGGATTTCCGCTGGCGTGTTTCCGCGACGGGGAGATGGCAACCGTGCCGCTCGTTCAGCACGCGAATGATGTCCGCGGTCGGCATGCCGGCCAGCTCATAGAAAAGGGCTTCGGGGAACTTATCCGCGTCATCGCCCAGCACCTCCAACCAAGCCTGATAGTGGAGAGGCATCGTATCTGCAATCGTGCCGTCGCAATCGAAGATCAGTCCTCGGACGTCGGCGGGAATTTCAATCATCATGTCCTGATGCTTACACCTTTGGACGTGCTTCCGTCCCGTCAAATTCCAAAAACTCACACGTGATATTCAGAGCTGCGAGGTTCTGCTGTTTGACATCGGCAGGCTGCACGAAGCGCCACTGCGCGCCTTCTGCAACGGGTTCCGCCTGAAGCTCGATTTGCTGCAGGTAAACCGGACACGTCGCGACCGCATAGCAGTTGTAGAACTCGAAACAGCGCTCGCCTGCGCGCGACTCTTCGCGCGGCACAAGGTGAGCCAGCGACTCTTCGGCTCCCGCTGGCGCGAGACGCACAATCTGCGAGTTCGGGTAGTAGTGATCCAAAATCTGCCGATAGGTGCGGCCTTTGTACGCCATCATGGTGGCGCCCACCTGACACATGCCAGCGCCGTGTCCCCAGCCCGCACCGCGGAGGATCACCGCTGCAATCTCCCCATCGGCTGTGCGTTCATAGTCGACCACAAAAGCTGAGCTATAGAGAAACGCTGGGCTCAGGGCTTCGCGGATGGAGTACTGTTTGGCTACCGTCCCGATCACCCATTCGCCCTTCTTTGTTCGGACACGCAAATACTCAATTCGACCAGAAGCACCGCGCGAGATTGGCTCGAGCGCCACCAGTTCGCCTATTTCTTCGCCAAGGTATTTCGAGAGATGGGCTTCGAGCTCCCGGCGTTCGAGGCGGGTTTCCCAGCGGAAGTAAGGGGCAGAGTAGCGCAGATAAGGCGGAACGTCCTCGCCCGTGGTATTACACCAGACGTCGGGTTTGGCAGCGATCAGAGCCGCGGCACGCTCTTCCGTATTCGCTGGGAAGAACTGCTCTACGTCGGACCCGGGATCAGCGTCGGTTTTTGCAATAAGGTAGCCGCGCGGATCTTCATTCCAAACGCTGTCGAAACTTTCGATAATCCCGCCGCACATCTTCGAATATCGGCAGTCGCATACGGACCCGTCGTGCACCAGCACTTCGCCAAGTGTGGCGAGTGTCACGCGACGCGAGTCGGCAGTCTCGCGCGACGAACCGCGATAGCACTGGCAATGATCATCCGCACACAGGTCGAATGGGTCCGCGTAATGATGCTTGCCCATGGTCGCGAAGAGCGTATTGCGCGCTGCCACGGTCTGCGCCTTCAGAAGCTCCTCCGGCATCACGGACATCATCTCGGAGGAATTCACCGAGAAGAGGTAGGCTTCGGCAGGAAGCTCATTGATCGCCGTCAGTTGCCCCCGATTGTCGACCCGAATTTCTACCGTCCCGCGGAATCGTTGGCGCTCATAGTGTTTCCAGTGGAAGCTTACCCCCACGATGACGTCATGGATTACGGCTCGGTCGGACTCGGGTTCACGTGGTTCGAAGCGAATCCACTCGCCCACTTCGCAGGCGGCCTCACCCGCCTGAACCCGGATGGTTCCTTGAGGAGGTGCCACTCGCTCTGTCATCAGTGCAATTCGTTCGGGGTGAGGCAAACGCGCAAGAACCTCAGCGGCTTCGCGTTCGCTCCCAAAACGTCGCGAACACCGCCAATACTCTACGCTCGATACGCCCTTCGCGAACTCGTAACCAAGTTGAAGCGTTTCCAGCGGTTCCAGCTGGGCATTGGGGCATGGCGCCGACTCGGCATCTTCGCGGCGTGGCGACTTACGCAGGACAAGCCGCCATGCGAGCTCGGCCGGTTGTGCGCTAGCCACTTCAAACACAAAATCAGTCGCTTGGTCGATGTCTGCCGGAAGCTCGCCACCACGACTGGTCACAATGCGGTACTTGCCGCGCAAGCTGAGTCGAATCTTGGGCTGGTGTTGCAAAATCCCAATTCGGACATTGGGTCCGAGTCCGTCTTTGTAGAGCCGTGTTTCCACTTTCTGCCTACTCCTCACGCAGATTCAGAAGGGTTTGCTTCCTCTCGCTTATTGGCAGGAAGAGCACCGGGTGCACGCAGCATTTGCAACTGGAACCGACAGCCAGCCAAAATGAAATAAACAAGGACATGCAGAAAACACCCCTCGGGCCTCCGTCGGAGCCTTAAAAAGTGAGGGGTACCCACCGTCACAACGAGTATGTTCGCGCCGCAAGTATTCGGCCGAATTACACGACAGGTGAATGCGCCTCCGCGACACCGCACTCGAGTGCAATACGGTCCAGCAGCGCTTCGAGGTTCTCTTTTGTGCACTCGCCCATCATGCAAATTTGGATCCAGTTACGAGCCAGCAGGTACTCGCTCATGTAGCTTACGAGGAACCCCGCGCGCTCAAGCTGGCTCCCGACATCATAAGATCGAATCGCCGGAGGCAAAACGATGGTGATGACTGCAGGCGCCGCGCACTCTTCCGACGCCAGAACCTGAAAGCCCATTTGGCGAAGCCGCTCTCGCGCCCATGCGGATAAACTCGCGCGCTTTTCATAAGGCGGATTGCTCTCAAAATGGTGAAGCGCCGCACGGAGCGCCCGCACTAAGTTTGAGGAATGCGTGAACGGAATTCCGTCCTTGGCGGCATAGTAGCCGAGATCCAAATACCGCGGCAACTGATGGGCCGGCTGAACTTCATGATTGTAGAAGACCATGGATAGGCCCGGGTAGGATCCCAATCCCTTGCCACTGACTCCCGAGGCCAGATAGAGCCCTTCCACATCCACAGGCACCACCCCGATCGAGGAAATGCAATCCATACAAAGTTTCAGTCCGTGGTGGGCTCCGAGCCGCTTCAGTCGCCCCAAATCATTGAGCACGCCTGTCGATGTCTCGCAGTGCACGCCCCACAACCACCCAAGCTCAGAGGCTCGCGCCTCCACTTCTTTCTCAAGTTCGCGATAATCAAACGGTTGGCCATAAGGGGCTTCAAAAACCTTAAAATTCAGCCTAAACCGTTTGGCGGCATCGGCTAACCGAAATCCAAACTCACCGTTCGCAAGGATCAGCCCCGGCTTATCCAGCAGCGTCAGTTGGGCACCAATGACGTCGTTCGCCAGAGTTCCGGAACCAACAAAAATCTCGACATTTCGGGCATTGACGATGCGGCAAAGCTGCGCCTTAAGCTCTTGAAACTCTTCGATGAACGCTTCGCCCCGATGCGAGACCGGGGGCTCAGAAAACGCCTCGCGCACTTCTTCCCGAATGTTCACAGGACCCGGCAAAAAGTTTGCAACGTGGCCATTGTGGCGTGCCGCACTCAAAATCTCTTCCTTACCCAACACTTCCAAAGTAATCCGCTCAAACTCCTTTCGCGTCATGTACATCGGCTGAAACTGTGCCCCGGGTTCCCCCACAAGGGGCCCAAACGGAATGAAGCCAACATGGCGGTAAAGTTTGAGCTGGCGCGTGGTTCCGGAAATGATTCCTAAGTCGTAGCCTTTGCTCAAAGCGTAGCGCGCCAATTCTACGGCAAGCCCGCGAAACACCTGCCCACTTCGGAACTCAGGTTCCACGGCCAATAAGCGAATCTCGCAAATGGACTTCGCCGGCGGCAGATAGGAGTCGAGATTCGGCAATTTTAGGTCCAATGAGAAGGGACGGCGGTCTCTCACCGCGAGCATGCCAACAACTCGAGTCCCGCACAGACAGATAATGTAGGTGTTCTCCTCATGGAAACGATCGACGAGCCGACCGTCCTCATTCGGGCGGTGTTGGGGGATCTCCTCGACAAAAGTTCGATAGTTGAGCCGATGAATCTGCTCAAATTCTTCTGGCTCAGTCGCAATTTTGAATCGCAGTGGTGGCCTATGGCTCATTGGACCTTCTTCTCCTCCCACTCCGAGTCACTTTGTGTGGGACTGAGAGATCGTAAACCCTCTTTCGGTCTTTTCTTTCGGAGTTTATGGGGAACTCTTGCGACCATTTTCAAGGATTGTTCGCTTCGCGTCGCGTTTTCATGGCTAATCCTGCGGCACCAACCATGCCGGCCTTTGAACCCAATTTAGCGACCAAAATCTCAACGCGCTCTGCAGGTCGCCGAAACGCGTGGGAGGTCGCATATTTGCGAAGCGGACCAAAAATAAACTCGCCGGCCCCCGTCAGCGCCCCGCTATAGACAATTCGCTCAGGGTTAAAGATGTTGATGATACTTCCAGCGGCAATCCCCAAGGCGATTCCAACATTTTGAAGCACCTCGATCGCGAGGGGATCTCCCTCAAGTGCCGCCTCGTAGACAATTTTCGCGCCGAATGAATTCTCCTTGCCTTCGGGGATCCGGATCCGCGTCAACCGCCCGCTCGCAATGGCTTCACGCACGACGCGCCGAATCGCAGTCGCGCTTGCGTAGGCTTCCAAACAACCCCGGCTCCCACAATTGCAGGGCGGGCCTTCAAAGTTGATGCACATGTGCCCCAGTTCGCCCGCGGTGTCGTCGGGCCCGGTGTAGAGCTCGCCCCGCAAAATGATTCCGCCGCCCACGCCCGTTCCCAAGGAGAAAAGAATCATGTTTTCGCATCCACGGCCTGCACCTGCCCAGAATTCCCCATAGGCAGCTGCATTCGCATCATTGTGCACGACGACCGGCAAACCAAGGGCTCGCTCGAGGACATCGCGCACGGGCACATGGTTCCACCCCGGCAAATTGGGAGCCTCGAACACCACTCCCGTGCGACTGCTCATCGGGCCCGGCACACCCATGCCTACCGCAGTCACCCTCTCCGTGCCGATGAGCTCGCGGGCATGGATGGCAACAAGCTCCATCACCTTCTCAAAGCCAAGGTGTGCCTCGGTGGGGTGTACAGCCTCTCGCACAATCCGCCCTGAAAAATCCACAAGGCCGTACTTCGTATCGGTGCCACCCAGATCTATTCCCAGAGTCAACATACGCAACCCTCATTCCTGCTTGGGTAAACGATGCTCGTCAATTGTGATTTCTCAACGCTTGCGCCGTGCGTGGAGCAAGATCGTCGGCGAGCGAGAAGCGTCGTAGCGCTCGCCGGCGTAGGAGCCGTAGACCCCACAGATTTTGAATCCAGCTCCGCGCAAGGCCACCTCAAGCTCACGTCGGGAGTATAAGCGGATGTGGTAGTCCGCCCACTCTGTACGCCCCGGCACACTGAAACGCGTGACGTTTGATAGCAAGGCGCGGGTGCGGTCGTACGTATATTCTTCCTCAATTTCAAAATCGTTCGTGACCAACCACCGGCGAGGTGCTTCCGCGACCGCGGCCAATAGAGGACGAGGGTTGGGAACCTCAAGAAGGAAGTCTCCCTCTGACCGCAAGACGCGCGCAACTTCTTCAAGGATGAGAAAATTCTCGTCTTGTGTGGTTGACGTCGTAGTTACGTCACCTTGCCCCTGAAGGACGGCGCCGACCCCACCCGCAGACTCTTCTGCCCGCTTCTGCTGGGGCGGAGTCGAACCGCCTTCCTCGCGCCACACACCAAAATCCTCTGGCACGAGGCCCCGCTCGTAAAAGACCGCCGGAAGCCGCCAGAGCTCCCGTTGACGCAATTCCCGCTCGAGAGGAGGTGCAGAGGTAAAATAACCAAAGCTGTTGAAAAGCAAAAGGACTGCGTCAAACACCTGATCCCGAAAAGGGAGCGCCCGCATATCTGCTTGGATGGTACGCAAATTTTTCAGAGTCCGAGGAGAAAGCTTTTCGCGCGCCATCGCCAAGTAGGCACGGTTTTGGTCGAGCGCCCAAACCTGATTCGACCGCGCGAGTAGCCGAGCGTGGCGTCCAAACCCTGCAGCGAGATCCAACACACACTTGCGCTTGAGTCCGCAAAGGGCGCTGGCAAATTGAACTTCGCAACGCGTCTGGTCGGCGGGCAATAAGTGATACTGATAAAGATAGCCGTACAACGGGCCAAAAAACCTATGTGTCCAATGACGTCGGGGTTGTCTCATCCGGCAACAACCCCTTCAGCAATCTTGGCCCGCACCTCTGCCTCGAGCTGATGGTAGTCCACTTGTTCTGGGCGATAGTGTTCATCGAAGAGCTTCACGTGGTGCTCAAATTCGGTGATGTCCTTATAGCCTTCCAGCATGCAGTGCTCACAGTCGAAATCCTGCTCGGGAGTGCTGACGCGGCGACGGAAGTCTCGGTAGGCAGGCCCATTCCAGAGTTCCACAAAATTGGCCTCGCTCAGCGAGCCAAGGCGAGCGTCATTGACGCAACACGGCCCGAGCTGCCCTTCCGCACGCACGAGCACAAAGCCATAAGGTTCAACGCACTTGCGCGAACTCGCCTCGTCGGAGGCGCCGGATTCCGTAAGGCTCGCTTTGCGCGCATGCGCCTCCGCGAAGAGCCCCGGCAAATACAGGCGAATCCCAACTTCTTCTGCTGCTCGGCGCGCTTCTTTCAAAAAGTGGTCCGCAAGATCTTGGTAGAAATAGAGGCTTTCAGTCAGCAGGTTGCGGGTGTAGACCTGCAAAAATCCCACATTCACGGCGTCCGCCCCCAGCTCTTTTGCCAAGCGAATGAAGTCAGGCAATTGCTCGATATTCGAGCGTTGCGCCACGAAATTCAGCGCGACCTCCGGGCGGTTGCTGCCGAGCTCGTGCTTCAGCCGCGTCAGCGTTCGAACATTCTCAAGAACTTTGCGGAAAAGCTTCGAGCCGCGAATCTTTTCGAACGTCGCGGCGTCTGTCCCATCAAGCGAGACCCACAAATCCTTGAGTTGTAAGTTTATCAGCTCGCGGCACACGTGCTCATCCAGCAAGAGGCCATTCGTGATGATCCGGACCGCGCATAGGTGGTGGGGCACAAGCCGCAACATGTCGAGCAACTGCGGATGCAAAAACGTCTCCCCACAGCCTGTGAAGTGAATGAGATCCATATAGCGCATGAGAGGCGTAAGCTTGCGGACCAATTCGAGCGGGATTCGCCGACGCTCTCCCTGAAGAATCGTCTGGGTGCACATCGGGCAGCGCAGATTGCATTCGTCAGTGACTTCCACGTACATCCGATGGGGATACGACGCGAGGCGCGTGAACCCGCGGCTGTGCTCATAGTGGCGGATGCGTGCGTTTCGATCTCGAGCCAATTGATCCTCGCCAATGCGGTCCAGCTCCACCCGCACCGTGTCGAGATATTCCTGCGACGGTTCGCCCCCGTCGTACGCAGTGAGATGATACGGAACGCTCTCCTTATCGGCGGTTCCCACTACCCCACACAGCTGGCATTCCGGTACGAACTCTCCTCTGCTGACCCTATAGCGGAATTTGCACCAAGCAGGAGAATCCCACCACTGAAGAAATTCTTCTAAGGAGCCGATGACCCCATGGGAACAGATGAATCCTCCGCACGAGAATGCCATACCCTCGGCGTCAAGATGGACAACCGAGTATGGCTCGAGGCTTGGCGGCCCAAACGGTGTGACAACCTCGATCCCCCACGTGTGAGCCTGCTGCGAGAACTGGGAAATCGCGGCGCGACCAAAATCCGACTCAAAAAACAGGGAGTCTGGGACCTGCGCGGGAAGCGCTGCGCGGCCGTAATGCAGATGGATTCTCTCCGCGCCTACGGACTTGGCAAATTCACCGACCTCCTTAAGAATTGCGAGAGATCTCCGTGACAACTCCACATCAAACTGGACCGCAGATTTTGCATCGGCCCGAAACCGCTTCAAGGTCTCTTGCCAGCCATCTCGGCCGGCACCTTTGAGCTGAGCGATGGCACCGGCTCCAATCACACACTCGAGAGCTGCGACGTTGGCTTTCGCGGCAAGACGCAATGCCTCAGCACTTACGCATTCCAACGGCATGCGTAAAATCAGTCTTGCCGTGATCGCCCGACTGAGTTCCTCCAAGAGATCACAGGCGGGAGCAATTTTGGCACCGTCATGAGCGACCACTCGCACCTGCCGGGCAAAGCGCCATAGAGGTTCAGCCCACTCCCATCGGGCCATGTTCGGCCCCACCTCAATCGTCCATGCACTGGGCACAGCAGCACAGGCGCCCAAACCCCGCGCGCGTTCTACCGCGGCAATGGCCTCGTTGAACTCACGTGCATCAAGCGGATCGGAAGTCTGCAGCAAGGCTGCCCGCATCGCTTGGCGCATTGCCTCATCTGCGACAGGAGCGACGTCCGCTGATTGGGCGGCGCCTTCCGCAACATTGCAAGGCCTACCGGCCTCGTACCACTCTCGAAACAGACGATAATGAAGGCGGTATACAAACCGAGCTCGCTCAGGGTTGGCTGCAAGCCATGGCCAATGGCGCAGCAGCCACCACCAAAACGATTGCAAGACCCGCCGACGACGACTCTCCACACTGGTCGAAACATGAGCGGCAGCCGCTCCCGCCGCATTATGGGAAGCGCAAGATTTCATGTCGTACTCGCTGTTGTTACTCTACCGAAGGTGCCTCCATCTTCGTCAATTCTTCCCATCACGCGGCTGCGAGTCACGAAGAAACGTCGGGCACTCAAAATAAGGAGCAATATGTAGGTGCGACTCAACGACGAGCGGTTCTTTTCGGACGCAAACTTAGCGAGCCCGCACAGATGTCAGGTCGGATCTACTCTGCGGCAACTTCTTCGGGGAACCAGCGCTTTTGCCACCATCGAGCAAGATTCACAAGGCTAATGAGCACCGGCACTTCGACGAGCGGTCCTATCACGGTCGCGAACGCTTGACCAGACGTGATTCCGAAAACGGCGACCGCTACGGCGATCGCAAGTTCGAAGTCATTGCTCGCGGAGCTAAACGCAATCGTCGCGCATCGCGAATAGTCGGCCCCGGCTCGCTTCGCCATCACGAAGGCCAAGACAAACAGTATCACGAAATAGCAAACGAGCGGAATCGCTACCCGGAGGACATCGAGCGGCAGGCTCACAATGACGTCGCCCTTGAGCGAGAACATGACGACGATCGTGAACAGCAGCGCAACAAGCGTGATGGGGCTAATGCGCGGGATAAAAACTTTCTCATACCACTCTTCGCCTTGGAGGCGTGGCAGGATCAGACGCGAGAGCACACCAGCGAAAAATGGAATTCCCAAGTAGATTAACACACTTTTGGCGATCTCCCAAATCGAGACGTCCACCCCCACTCCCTTCATGCCGACGAGGGGCAACAGGAAACTCAGAAAGAACCAAGCATAGACGGAATACGTTACGACCTGAAACACAGCATTGAACGCAACAAGGCCCGCCATGTATTCGCGGTTACCGCCAGCAAGGTCGTTCCATACAAGAACCATGGCGATACAGCGCGCGAGCCCCACCAGAATGACACCGGTCATGTACTCGGGCCGATCCCGCAAGAACAAGATCGCCAAGACAAACATGATCACGGGACCCACAATCCAGTTGAAGAACAGGGCAAGTAGAACGACTTTCTTATCCCGAAATACGTCGCCCATTTGGTGATAGCGCACTTTGGCGAGCGGCGGATACATCATCAGAATCAGGCCAATCGCAATCGGAATGCTTGTTGTGCCGATGCTGAGCTGGGTAATCGCGTGAGATACTTGCGGTGCCACCAACCCCAACACGATTCCCGCAATCATCGCCAGAAAGATCCATAGCGTGAGGTAACGGTCCAAGAACGATAACTTCTTCGCTTCACGACAAGTAGCCATCTTCTTTTTCTCCGAAAAGTGGGATGAACTAAAATTAGGGTTTGATCCTTTGAAGGAGCTCGAGGACCCGCCGTTCGATTTCGTCCCGCACCACCGCAAACTCTTGAGCCGGAAGGTCCCGTGGGTCAGGGAGCTTCCAATCCTCCCGGTGTTTGGCCTTTACCCACGGACATTCATCGCCGCAGCCCATGGTAATCACATAGTCCCATTCCCACTGAGGAACATCGTGGAGGGACTTGGACACATGCGCGGAAAGCTCAATTCCCCGCTCACGCATCGCTTCGATCGCCCGCGGGTTGACCCGCCCGGAGGGACGCGACCCCGCACTGAAGACTTCCACCTGATCCCCTCCATAATGGCGGGCAAAAGCCTCGGCCATCTGGGAACGATTGGAGTTTTCAACGCAAACGAATAGAATTCGCGTTCGATGTTTCTGGGGGCTGGGAATCATACGTTTGACCTCTTCTGTCGCTGCTGACGCACGGGCTTCTTGCTCGGGCGACGCTTCGCTGTGCAGTACGACGCAGCGGCGCGATTCCGCGCCTGCAAACGAGTTGCTCGCTCGAGATCCGATTCAAGCTGAAATTTCTCGGTCGGACACTTCTCAAGGAGCATCCGAATATACGAACGATAGAGCGGCGTGATCTTGTAGTGCACCCACTGACCCGCGCGCTCAGCCTGAACAATTCCACTCTGGCGTAAGGGCATGAGTAGACGCGATAGAGTGCTTTGCGGAACCTTCAAGATTTCGACCAGTTCGCATACGCAGAACTCCCGTCCTCCCCGCGCCAGCAAGTTCAGCACGCGGAGGCGCGTCGGATGGCTCAATGCGCCAAAGAGATTCTGCATGCCTTCAAGCATATTCGCATATTCGTTATAGCGAATATATTTCTGCAACATGAATTTTCTGGTGTTTCTTCGACTCATAGTTCGGGATGGAAGGGCTATGAATTTTCTACAATGCCTTCGCTGCCCCCACAAAGCAGCTTATGCAATTTTCCAGCCCCGAAGGAATGGTTCGCATAGTCTTGCCTTAGACTCTTTCTTCCTTGCGTAAGGACTTCGCTTCGCCTCATTGCTCAGAGAGGCAAGTCTCATGAGAAAAGGATGGACGGACCCCGTGAAGTCATTTGCTCTCCGCAATCTTTCTGCAATTCTGAGCTTGGTGCTCCTCTTAGGTCTGAGTGCGACGGCGTTCGATGTCAGCGCGCAAAGTACCGCGGTCACGACGCAATCACTGAGCAAGAAAAGTGTGTCCACCACCGTGACCATGTGGAGCCGCGCGCTTGGGCGCGAGACCACCTACACGGTTATCATGCCAGCGGAACGCCAGCCCGACACCCGCTATCCAGTGCTCTACCTACTGCATGGCGCCTATGGATCTTATCGCGATTGGCCAGAAAAGACGGCGCTTCTGGATTATGCGGCTGGCCGCCCTTTGCTCATCGTGTGCCCTGACGGCGGAGAGTTCGGTTGGTACGTGGACAGTCCACCAAACAACAATTACGAGACTTTCCTGACGCAAGAACTCATCGCAGACGTGGAAGCGCGTTTTCCCGCGTTGCCCAAGCGGGAAGCGCGCGGAATTTGTGGCCTCAGCATGGGAGGCCACGGCGCTCTCTCGCTTGCAGCGAAACATCCAGAACTCTTCTGTAGCGCATCCGCAATGAGCGGAATACTTTGCCTCACCAACCACCCGGGCAAATGGCATCTCGACGATCGGTTCGGGCCCTTGAATGAACAAAACGACGCGCGCTGGCGTGCCCACAGTGTCGCCGACCTCGTGGACCGCTTCACGACTGCAGGCATCGCCCTCTACTTTGACGTGGGGACAAGCGATGCCACGGGCGCGGTCGCCGATAACCGGTTGGTCCACGAGCGCCTCGCCAATCGCGGGATCGCGCACACTTATGCCGAATTCGAGGGGGGCCACACGTGGCGGTATTGGGATTGGCGCATCAGTGCTCATTTGCGATTCCACCTCGACCGCTTCAATGAACTACGTTCTGGGTCTGCCTCACCATCTGCGGTCGGCGCCGTCTTCACTGACAATTTGCACCGGCATTATTCGAAGCGCTGCCTTGCATTCGAGGCCGAGAACGCCAAATGGCGTAAGGCCAGCACGACGAGTCGGCCAATTGTACTTCTGGGCAGCTCAAGCATTGAAGGGCTCAAAGAACGTCAGCTTTTTCCAAACTACGTGATGGTGAACCGTGGCATTTCCGGTGACCGGATTGGAATTGGCGACCGCGGCATCCTCCATCGACTCGAATGTTCTGTTTTCGCACTTCGACCGCGCGCCGTGTTCATTTTGAACGGCACGAATGACCTCTCCGCCACGGCGCGGACCGGCTCACCGAAGATTTCTGAAATTGTGGCCACCTACGCAGAGGTGGTCGCGCGCATCTGCAAGGAAGTACCAGACGCTAAGATTTTTATCGTCTCGTGCACGCCCACACGCGACGCCTACGCGTACATCTCACCCCTTATCCCCAAATTTAACGCCGAGGTCGCTAAGCTCGCCAATGGCCAAGACCCTGCGATTTATTATGTGGACACATACAGCGATTGCGTGGGAACCGACGGCCTCCTGCGCGAAGAGCTGTCGCGCGACGGTCTTCACCTGAACGCTGCCGGTTACGAGATCGTCAAGGCGCGTTTCCTTGAAGCGATGGCCAAGGCAAACATCCAGCCCGATCTCCCGTAGGCGCTGAGCTACATCGCAATCGGCTCTTGGATAACTGCCACAATCCGTCCCACGCGAGTGTGACGAGCTCTGGAGGAGGCAGCTCGGCACGATGCGTGTCAGGCTCCTTCGCGTATTTTGCGCTCGGCCTTGGATTGCCAGTGGTACCGGCCCGTTTTCCCCTGCCCGCTATACGGTCCAGTGCATGTACTCGAAGTGCTCTGCTGGCACGTACATCGCCAGTTGCGTGTGCGAGGGCAAACGTTCAACTTCGCGCCCATCAATCTCCAGCGTCACGTAGAACACAAGCTCGTCGTCGGGCTTAAGCCCCAACGCCGCGAATGGAAGCTCGAGTTCGATGATTTCGCCAACGGCTACGCGCGGCACAACCTGTTCGCTGCTTTCGTTCTGCACACTGAGAGTGCCATTGCCCCCGTTGCCCATATTTGACGAAGCTGGGACGGCTTGCCCTTTCGATTTCTTTTTTGATCCCACAGCCGACGGCTCACCATAACCCGGTTTTCGCCTAAAGGAAGCCGAGAGCGTGTAGGAGCGCGGATGCCCATTTCGCTCAAGCTCCATGGCGAAGCGCCAAGCCTTATTCTGTGCAAAAAGGTGCACGACGACTTCTACGCGACTGGGCTCCGTGGGATGCAGGACCGTCGGATCCGCATCTATCCGGAAGTAGAAATGTTTCTCATCGAAACCGTAGAAAAGATGCTGGAGCCGACAGCGACCGGGGTGCATGGCCGTGGAGTACAGCGCCGGATCATAATGCCCCGCTCCTTGCCACTCGTAGAAGTGGGTCAGACGGCCATCCAGCGTCGGATGGATGAATCCGTGCGGCCCGTAGTCATGGCGTGGCTTCGCTGCGCGCGCGATCGGGATGCGCACAAAAGCAGGAGGCTCCAGCCCCACAGCCAGACATGCTGCCGCAAGGTGATCGCGATAGAGCTGATCAAACAGTTCGTCCATCCCACTGGAATGGTCGTCGCCATACCACCAATTCCAGTCGCTCCCTTCGGCGATGTAGATACGCTTCCATGCCTCGCGTATCTGATCCTCGGTGAGTTCATGGCGGTGCTGTTCAATGTGCTGGACCACAAGGTCGCGAACGTCATGTAAGTAATCCCACGAGCGATTATCCTCTTCGTGCCCGATCCAGATTCGGAAGTCGTGGTTGATCCAGCTTCCCGCAAAGAGACGAGGGACAGAGTGCTGTGGGCCAAAACGGTCAAGATACTCCGAAATGCACGTCGTGCGCACGAGGGTCGAATCACTCAAGCGTTCGTAGAGCGCACGCAAGAATGGCAGGCCGTCCTCCTCGTAGTGCTCCCAGCAGTTCTCACCATCAAGAATGACTGGCACGATCCATGGCTCCTCGCCGCGGTTGGGCGAGCGCGCCAGTGCTTCCAATCGGCCGACGAAGTCCTCCGCTGCTTCTTCGGGATCCCAGCCAGCATACTGAAAACCGATCAAATCGCTCAAGTAGTGGTCACGGAAGAGCATCTTGAGCCGCGCGCCGTCGTGCTCCACCCAGTAGGGGCGGTAAAGCACGTCTGCATTTAAGACGTTCCCGCGCAAATCGCGGCGAATCAGGGTTCCGAGACTCTTGCCCAGCACCTCTTCGTCGCTGGCGATCCACTCGACCCCAGCTTGAGCAAGAATGGGAATGATGTCTGGCGCCACGCTACCCTCGGCAGGCCACATCCCACGCGGGCGCACACCAAAAAGTTTCTCAAAGTACTCCAGTGCGCGGTGGACTTGCTCCGTGGCATCCTCAGGATGGCGGAAAGGCCGACGTGGCAAGGCAATCTCCGGCCGCGCCACCGTGGCAAGGTCCGTATTGCACAACAGCGGCAAAATCGGATGATAGAATGGCGTGGTCGTCAGCTCAATTTGTCCGCGCTCCATGCGTTCGCGATACGCCGGCACCATCGCTCGCATGAGTTCGCGGTGCTTCTCGAGAACGTAGTGCTTCTCTTTCTCGGTGAATCCACGTCCTTTTTGCACCAGTCGGTTCAGCTCGGGATCCGCACGCCGAAACAGGGGGTCAATCCACACGAGATTGTACCAAACCTGCAGATCACGAAATGCCTGATTCGAGTACAAGCGAACAACCTGACGGAGCTCCTCGTGAGATCTGGCCCATCCGCGGCGATCGTAGAGTTCTCGATACCGAGGGAATGGGCGAATCATATTGTCGAACTGGGCGTGGAAGAAATTCTCGAGGATCAGGCATTTTTGCTTTTCGTTCAAAGTCGCCGGATCCGGCACCGACAGCTCCCACACTAAGTCCACCGCGCCATGCTCGACGTAGTCGTTTACCTGCTCGAGGAGGGAGGGCACTAAATTCACGGTCATGCGGATGCCGGGATAATCGTCCAAAAGCATCACCATGTCCACATAGTCTTTTGCGGCGTGGAGACGCACCCACGGCATCATGTACTGTCCGGTGACAGCATCACGGTAATACGGCTGATGCATGTGCCAAAGGAAAGCGACGTACAATGGCTGCTTTTCACTCATCTTTAGAATGCGCGGCTCTGTCGAATCCGGGTTTGGTGATTGTTTATGAGTACGCATTGGAACGTTCTAAATCGTTTGTAAACTACAAACTGACCCCAGCGAGTTATTTTTTTGTCGGAGGTGGGGTTGGAGCCCCCACCAAATCCATCGGCGGGAAGTGTTGTCCTCGGACCAATGAGCTTGGAACCCAACGGCAAAAGCCCAGCCAAAGAAAATCCATCGGGGCAAATGCCGGCTAACCCATGTAGGTTCCAATCTTCGGAGATTTAGACTGAGCCAACAAAGATGACGTTTCTGTCAGTGCGGAGGATGGACCGCACGCCGCAGGCGGTGGCGAAACCGAATCGCAAAAGCAATCACTGCCCCGACAACGATGCCGACAGCTACCGATCCGGCAAAGAGTTTCAGGTTGGACCAGACGTTCGTCGGTGCGCGGGGGTTCCTGAAAACGGGCTTGGACGATCGAACATCGCGAATGCGCGTCATCCCCTTCGTAATTTCAGAGATTATTTGGTCGGGCCGTTTGTCGGGAATCAGCTCAATGGACTGAACCACGACCTCGTAACGTGCAGCGGGAGATCGCCCCCCACCCGGCCCCTTTAGCTCTGCCACCGCCCGCCGCGGAAGGCGGTTTTTCTCGTCGTGGTCGGTGTAGGTGACCCGAAATCCGGCTTCTGAGGAGTAAAGCGTGCCGAGAACTTCAACGAGTTTCCCCTCTCGAAAAACAATGCGCCGTTTGGACTGGAACTCGATGGCACGCGGCTCTTGCCCTGCCTCTGCGGGAAGTTGAATGCGGTCCAGAATAAACCTTTGCCACGCCTGTTCCCCCGGCGCCACTCCCACCTCATACTTCCACGCATCGGGTTTCCGGCGCATCGCCGCGAGCTCGCTCGCATAGACCCCATATGGGGTGAAGAGCGCCATAATGGGATAAATCTCATCTGAGGTCGCTAAAGCCGACAGTCGCTGATCGAGTCCCGTCCGCCAATACTGCACCTTTTCCTTTTCGAAGTCCCAATAGGCCACCGTTCGAGCGCCTTGCCGCCGGAAATCGAAGATCTCGGCGCGGGTGCCCCAGTGGTAGCTTGTCACGGTATACGAAATCGGTTTGAAATCGGGAGGAGCAGTGAAGGTGACCGCAGCGACTACCTTCAACTGATCCAACGAAATGGGGGGCATGGGAATCGCTGCATGACCTGAGGCCGCGAAGAGAACTAAGCCCACAAAGAGCACCACGACGCCACGCGAAGAGCAAGTGAAGGCGGCGCGCCGCAGGCGAGGTGATGGTCTGTGCATCCCACGTGCCATCAGCACCGTTTCCTTGGCACCTTTCGCCGATTCAGTCGTGGAAGGCCCGCTCTTGTCAGGGCAACCCGCCTTCTTGGACCGCTTTCTCACAGAAAACATAGGCCGCCACCCCCTGCCACATCGCTGTTCTTGTCTTCGCGTCTTCGCGTTTTTCGTGCGCGAAAAGAAAGTTGCCACACGCGAAGCCGCGAAGGGCGCGAAGGAAACGCAACTCGTTGGAAAAATCTACTTCCTCTCATCGGGGCAGGTCCGACATGCACAGCGTCATCTACGCCGCGCCTCTTACCCGAGTGCCGCCTCACGCTCCGAGCGATTCTACGAGACTGACTGATTGCGTCCACACAAAGTTAGACGTTCCGCCCCCCCCAGTCGTTGACATCCCCCTTGGTCCCCACCTTCCACTGCCGCGCTATTGCCCAAACGCGCTGGCTCGGCGCCGGCGGGCGCACACCGCGACGATGGCGAGAATCCCGCACGCTGTGGCGAGGGCAATCGCCCGCGAGGCATCCCATGCCACGGGCCGATAGGTGAACTCCACCTTGTGAACGCCCGCCGGCACAGGCACTGCCAGCATCCAGCCGTTTGCACACCATGGGCGCCCCCATTCGCGGTCATCCACCTTTGCCCGCCAGCCGGGGAGCCACGTCATGCGCAGAAGAGCCAGAGCCGGCGTGGAGGTGCGCACCACGAATGCATACTCGTGGGGGGGACGTGCCCCGAGCGGATAGATGACAGCAGTGGTTTCACGGTTTTCCGTCGGAATGCGCCTCGGCTCGTCTGGGGAACTGATCAAATGCAACCCTGTCGCTTCGACTTTGCGACAGAACGCTGCTGTTTCTTCAGGAGCGCCTGACTGGGATTGGAGACGTGGTTTCTCCGTCACAAAGTGCACACCCTCAAGCGTCGGTCCAAACACGTACCCCCGTGGTGTCCCGCACCGGACTCGCGTCTCGACGCTGAACACGCTCGCGTCGGGCGCAACTTCGTAAACAGAGAGGTCGAACGGCGCGTCCGCAAGTCCTCGGCGCAAGTCCTCATAGGGATCCCAATGCGTGAAGTCATAGCGTCGGCCGACTGCGTAGCCGATGTCGCGCGCAGAGGGCCGCTTCGTCGTTCCGGCGTGCGGATCTGACGTCAAGGGCAGGATCATGACGCGGTTATTGGCGCCCCACGGCATAATCGGGTCATACCCACCCGTTTCCCACAATCCATCTACCAAATGTCCGCGGTTTGCCAGCGATGGCGGAAGGGAGACGCGCCAAGGCGGACGCCGCTCCGCACGCGTACGCTCAATTTCTTCGCGAATCGCGCGCTCAAACCCGCCCGGCAAGCCCACTGCAGCAAAAGGATGACGTGACACGTAGGCGCGGAAGTGGACAGCATAGGGCTCGACCACCGCCAAAGCAATTGCGGCGTAAAAGAGCAAGCGACTTGGGCGCCACGCCAAAGCTGAGAGGACGATTGCCGCTGCAACCAAACAGGACGTTACTTGCATAAGGCTGTCGAGGACGCCTTCGGCAAGAAGCCGCGGGTTCGCCATTGCCTGTTGCCATGCCGGGGCCCGCAGGGAGTCAATTGGCGGTCCAAAACGCAAGAGCCATTGGCCTACCGCATCGCGGTGAAACGCAATCGCCATCCACGCCACCAATGCTACTGCGGCCAAAACCCAACAAACGATGAAAATGGCCGCGCGATCGAAGAACGTGACCTTGCGCAAAGTGGAAGTGCCGCCCTTGGGACGGATTCGGAGGCGCCCCGCCCGACGGCAAACCCATGCAAGCAGGTCCTGAGTGCCCAGCGCCGCAGCGAGGGCCAGACCCAACGCCACGAGGGCTCGGGCTTTCATCGGCTCGCGAAAACTGGCGAAGCCGGGCAACCATCCCCCATAGCAGAGGTAAAGTCCTAACAGCACCACTCCAGCCGCAACCCGGTGGCGGGTCCGATCTCGCCCTCCTGCGGGAAGAACGGCGCGCAGTATCGTCGCCCCGGCAAGAGCCAGCACAAGCGCACCGGGATAGCCGGCGGTCTCCCAAACGTTTTTCAAATGGAGATGCGGGCTCAGTACATCGTCGCCCAGCGGGAACGGCAGCAGAAGCTCGATCCAGAAGTTTTCGCGATCGACGGCGGGCGGAGGAAGCATCTGCGAAGCCCCCGCTCGCGACGAATAGGGCAGATAAAATAGCGTGGGTAGCCACTGGGGCGCCGAAAGTGCGAGCCCCCCGACCCAGCTGAGTCCGAGCGTCGCCCCCCATACACGCCAGGCTCGCCAGGAGGCTGCCACGAGGGCGCACACAAGCTGAGCGTAGAACAGATAAACGACGTATTGCTGGCCCCCGCCGAGAACGACGAAGGCATTCGCCACCACGGCAGCACATAAGAGGATGAGCCATGCGGTTGTGTCTGAGCGTGCACTCGCCTCGACTGCACGCCAGCGCACGACGTGAACACCCACCCGACACGCTTTCCACACCGCACCGAGGGCAAAGGGCCACACCGCAAGCGGGGCCACTACGGTGAAATGCGCAGCCGCAATGCGAGTCGCAAAGACTCCCCCGAAAACGTAGGCTGTGCTTCCAACCAGACTCGCCCAGCCGCTCAGCCCAAAAAGATAACGAAAAGCGACATAACTGGAGATCGCCGCAAGCGCGACAAGCCCGGCCATCCACGCCACGACCCCAAGACGCACATCAGCAATCAGAGCAGTCAGCACGGCGACGGGATGGAGGGGAAAGGCCTGTTGCATCTCGATCACGGGGTAGCCGCCGAAGACGTGGGGGTTCCAGTAGGGGACAGTACCTCGGCTGAGCCACCGTCCGATAAACGTCCGCCAGAGGTAGAATTGCTCAGTCAAATCGCTAATCACGCTGCCAAAGTAGAGCGTTCCCCAGCCCCTGAGCATCGCAGCAAGGGCAAGCACGACCAATGCGAAAAAAATGACCGCTGGAGCTTTCGCGTGGCGCATTCGCCCGTGCATGGTGCATGTTTGTGTAGGCTGCCGACCGCTCCCAAGCAAGCGATTTGAAAGAAAGTCTTTTGGGGCAATCACACGCCGGCCGTTCCCAAAGAGTCCTGACGTTTTCGGAGGAAGCTTATGGGCCAGTGGGAGCGCAGAGGGACAAGCTGAGGTGTTCACGCGAAAACGCGAAAAGCTTGTCTCGCGCGAAGACGCGAAGAACGCGAAGAGAAAATTAGGAAGATGAGGCTGGGTGGGTTCCAGACAATCCGTGACGCTACCGGCTTAAAAGCTACTCACGTAAAGACCGCAAGCGGCATTTCCCACGCGAAAAACCGGGAAAACACTACAAAAGGGTAAGCCCTGAGAGCCTGGAACAAAGTCTGAGAAGCTGAAAACCTCGCGCCATAACGCGAAAAGTTTGTCTCGCGCAAAGACGCGAAGAAAAAAGCAAGAAAAGCCAAGGGGATAAGACTGAGATTTGGTTATTTGAGATTCTTGCCACTCAGTTTCTTTTTTCGCGTTCTTCGCGGCTTCGCGTCAGCTTTTCAGGTTCTTCCACTCCGTTACAGGCACTCAGGGCTTGTCCTCTTTTCGCGTTGTCCCCGTTTTCGCAAAAGAAGTACATTTCTCCGCTCTTTGCGTGAGTAGCTTACAAGGCCGTAACTCACGGTTTGTCGGTTACCTACCCAGTCTTATCTCCTTATCCGCCTTCTTTTCCGTTCGCGTCCTTCGCGGCGTCGCGTGAGGACAACTTTTCGCGTATTCGCGTTCTTCGCGTGAGCAAGAACTTCGCCGACAAAATCGCGACGAAATCCAGAGGGCTTCAAGAGACGCGGGCGACAGCTCCGCCTATAGAATGAGAGTGCGTTTGGAAAGAAGGCGACCATCCTCCGCGTGGGCAGCTCGAAGTGGAAACGTGTCGAAACGGACACCGTGCGTTCGGATACCCCCACTCGTGCTTCGGTCCACTCGGAGTGAATGACACGCCTTCTTGGCAACGCCCATTTTCTTCGGAGAGTTCGTTCGATGTCAGAGCTTTGGACGGTAGCCCGTGTGGCCAAATTTCTCGATGTGTCGAAGAAGCGCGTCTACCAACTGATTCAGCAGGGACGACTGGACTCGCTCAAACTCAGCCCGCGCACCACGCGCGTGACCCGCGAGAGCGTGGAGCGCCTCGTTGCCGAGGGAAAAGCGCGCCAACGCGAGGAATTAGGTTTGGACTGGATTGTTGCGCCCAGAAAGCGCCGGAACGTAAATGAGTGATGGTTGCGGCAACGCGATATGGGAAAAAGGGAGCCTCGCGCGAAGAACGCGAAGGCGCAAGAAACGTTCCTCACCCGAAGCCGCGAAAAACGCGAAGAGAAAACAAGAGAAGCAAAGGAAATACGAGTGAAATTAGGTCAGTGGGGATTCTTGCAACTCAGTATTTTTCGCAACCTCGCGTGAGGCTTTTCTTGCCTCTTACCTCGGTCAAAAAGCGATTTCGCCGGTGCAAACCTACGATTCAGGCGCAAGAAAAAGAGCGAAAGACTTGCCCACTCGTACGGCCGTAAAATACCTTGTTGTCTTTTCTTTTTCTTTCCCTTCGCGTTCTTCGCGGCTTCGCGTGAGGCCCTTTTTCTCACGTGAGGGCACGGACGTATTACGCAGAGTTGATCACACGCTGCCAGACGCGCTCGACAAGCGCCTGCGCGGCGCTAAGCGTCGGCGCTTCCGCGAAGACCCGCACGACGGGCTCGGTGCCGGAGGGGCGCAGGTGCACCCACGAATCGCGATACACGGCCTTCACGCCGTCCTCGCTGACCAACTGGGCGTCCGCGAATTCGCGCCGCATTCGCTCCAAAATCTCGGCCACATTGCGCTCGCCTCGCGAGAACTTAGTCTTCACCATCTTGTAGTCCGGGATCTGCGCGTTAAGCTCACTGATGCGCAAACCTTTTGTGGCCAGAGCCTCGAGAATGAGCCCAATGCCAGTCGCTGCGTCGCGCCCGCAGTGCACCGCCGGATAAATCACCCCGCCATTGCCTTCGCCACCGATAAGCGCCCCCACCTCGCGGATTTTTCCCACGACGTAGGCCTCTCCGATCGGCGTCCGGTACAGCGGCACGCCGGCAGCGGCTGCAACATCGTCCATCGCACGGGTTGTGGAAAGGTTGACCACCAGCGGTCCCTTTTTGCGCTCAAGAACGGCTGCTGAGGCCAGCGTCACCGTGCGTTCCTCACCGAGCGGGCGACCCTGTTCATCCACGATTGCGAGCCGGTCAGCGTCGGGATCCACAGCGAAGCCGATGTCCGCACCACGAGCTCGCACCCGCTCCCCAAGCTCGGTGAGATTCTCGGGCAGAGGCTCGGGGTTGCGAGGAAACTCCGCGTCGACATTTGTGTACATAAGCTCATACTCGCAGCCAAGCGCCTCGAACAACACAGGGAGAATGACGGCCCCTACGCCGTTGACACAGTCGGCGACGACCTTAAAACGGCGGGCGGCGATCGCGTCGCGGTTTACCTGCGAGACCACGCGGGTGACATGGCGCTCGATCGCTGTCTCAATCTGTTCGATCCGGCCAAGCTTACGGTAGTTGACCCGACGGAAATCCCCCGACTGGGCAATCTCCAAAAGCCGCAAATTTTGTTCTTTCGAAAGGAACGATCCTTGTTCGTCGAAGAATTTATATGCGTTCCACTCCGCCGGGTTGTGACTGGCGGTGATTGCAATTCCGCCACTGGCACCGAGTTCTCGAACCATCAGGCCCACCGTGGGAGTAGGCACCAAGCCAATGTGATAGACCTTACAACCGCACGACTCAAGGGCCGCAAAGGCAAGGTGGCGCATCATGTGTCGCGACAGTCGCGTGTCGCTCCCCACCACGACACTGCCCCCTTCAATGAGAGTACCAAACGCAAGGACGTAACGCAGGAAGGTTTCCGGAACGAGGGATTCGCCAACCACGCCGCGAATCCCCGCGACGCTGATCATCGGTTGTTTGTTGTTCATGCGCGAAAAAGAGCAGAGAAAAAACAGGGTGAATCAACGAAAAAACCGGCAGACACCTCAGCAAGCTTATTCCCGTGCCACACAAAGTGGGTTGCGCCGGTTTTGTCCAAAAGTCGAGTTGATTGCGCAGCGGGAGGAACGGGCCGCGTAATCAACCTAAAGACAAAAGGAAAGGGTGGGATTCCTCGCGCCATTGAATCCCACCCGACTTCCTGCGGTTTCCCTCTCACGCAGAAAAGTGATTCACTCTCATCGGTTGCTGATCGTGCCGACCATTGGCCGGCACCAACTTAAGGAAGCAATGTTTGCACCACTGAGGGGGCGCACCGATCTTGAGCTAATCTTCTGGGCATGGGAAGGGCGCGAAAAACGAATAGATGATTGATAATAAAGAAATTGCCGGCAACACCCCCCTTCGGCTTGGGCACGGCAGCCACTTCCCATCTGGGATTGTATAGAGCGAAACCGTACCACTGGGAACGCCAAGAGGGACGCTGGTGTACCAAATCGTTCGTTCCGGAAGCAAGGACGGTAGAAGCGTTTCTCACGCGAAGACGCGAAAAGCATGCCTCGCGCGAAGACGCGAAGAACGCGAAGGAAAGAATGCGGATAGGGGGAAAACAGTCTTAGCTCCACAGACAATGCGTTGCGGTTACGGCCGAAAACTACTCACACATAGCGACCAGAAGCTATCCTCACGCGAAGACGCGAAGAACGCGAAGACAGAGACCAGATAACAAGGAAAAAGAGGCTAAGTGGACAGAGTCTAAAGTGACCTAATCTCACTCTTACTTCCTTTGCTTTTCTTGCTTTTCCTTCGCGTTCTTCGCGCCTTCGCGTGAGAAAAATCCCCTCATCACCTCACGCCCGTTGCCGCTTCACGTAAGAAAATTTCGCTCATCACTTCGCGTGCATGGCTCCTTCGCGCGAGCCATCTCACAACCATAAACTAAATAAAAAAAGCTGGGCGGAGGGAGTCCGCCCAACCTTTTGCACAAAGCCTTCGTGATTTGCGTTAGAGCTCTACAGCCCCGCTTGCCCACCCCTTACCCTCGAAGGGGAAGCAGGGAAAAGGATTGCCACGTTGCTACTCTTCTTCTTCCTCAGCTTCGGGCTTCATCGAAGCGACGACCTTCGCCTGAATTTCAGCCGGCACACGCTCGTAATGGTCAAAGACCATTTCGTACGTGCCGCGGCCCTGGGTCATCGAGCGCAACTGTTTGGAGTATTCGAACATCTCGGCAAGCGGGACGAGCGCCTCGATGATTTGCTTTTTGCCGTGTGGGGTCATGCCAAGAATGCGCCCGCGCTTAGCATTCAGGTCACCCATGACGTCGCCCATGTATTGCTCAGGCACAATGACCTTCACCTTGTAAATCGGCTCGAGCAGAATGGGGTTCGCCTGCTTTGCCACTGCCTTGAATCCCTTGGACGCCGCGATCTGGAACGCCATATCGCTCGAGTCCACCGGGTGGTCCTTGCCGTCGTAGCAAATCGCCTTGACGTCCACGACCGGGCAGCCGGCCAGAACTCCGCGCTCCATCGCTTGGATAATGCCTTTCTCAACGGACGGAGCAAACTTCGAGGGTATGACGCCGCCCACGATCTGCCACTCGAACTGGAACCCAGAGCCTTCGGGCAGAGGTTCGAGCCGCAGCCAGCATTCGCCAAATTGGCCACGACCGCCCGACTGCTTCTTGTGCTTGCCCTGCCCCTGAGCAACTTTGGTGATGGTCTCGCGGTACGGGACTTTGGGAATTTCGAGTTCGACCTCGACCTTGTTTTGGCTCTTTAAGCGGGAGACCGCCACGTCGAGGTGCGTATCGCCCATGCCACAGAGGATGGTCTGGCGGATTGCAGAGTCCCGGTACAGGTGCAGCGTCGGATCCTGCTCGATGAGCCGGTGCATCGCCAAGCCGATTTTCTCCTCATCGTCCTTCGATTTGGCCACGATCGCCATCTGGATGGTGTGTGGCGGCATGGGTGTGGGCTCCACTTTCACCGGCACCTTCGGATCGCACAGGGTGTCGCCGGTGAATGTGTTTGAAAGTTTGGCCAAAACCGCGATATCGCCGGCAAGCGCCCGATTCACGGGGTCGCTCTTCTTGCCGCGCACAGTCATCAGGTGACTGACCTTCTCCTCAACGCCTCGCCCCACGTTGAGCAGCGACGTATCGTTCTCGACCTTGCCGCGCAGCACCTTGAAGAAGGTGAGCCTGCCTGCATAGGGATCACTCACGGTTTTGAAAACGAACGCCACCGTCGGGGCATTCTCGTCGCACTCGACCTCGATCTCCTGCGAGCCATCCGGGGACTTGGCCATCACCGGCGGGCGCTCGCTCGGCGCTGGCAGGCAATCCACAATAAAATCCAAGAGCTCAGGCACGCCAGCACCCGAAATTGGTGCAGCCGCGAGCACCGGAAGAATCCGCCCTGCCAAAATGTCCGCCTTTAGGCCGCGGACAACTTCTTCGTCGGTCAGGTTTCCGCCGTCGAGGAATTTCATGGTCAGCTCATCGTCGCCTTCCGCCGCCAGTTCGATGAGCTCGGCGCGAAGGCTCTCGAGCTGATCCTTGGCACTTGCGGGCACTTCATTGCGGGTCTCCGCTTTCCCGCTATTGCCCACGGTCATCTTCTTGCTGAGTACGCTGACAATACCCTGAAACTCTGTTCCTGCACCGACAGGGAACGAGACGATGGCGGGTCGGCCGCCAAATTCTTCTTTGGCTTGGTTCACGATTTCGTCGAAATTCGCGCGCTCGCGGTTCATCTTGTTGACGAGCAGCACGCGCGGCACGCCAAATTCTTCGGCGTATTCCCACGCAAGCTCGGCGCCGACTTCGATGTTGCCGGAAGCATCTACAACAATCACTACCGCATCGCACACACGGATTGCGTTGCGGATCTCTCCCACGAAATCCCTGTAACCGGGGAGATCGAGAATGTTGATCTTGTGGCCGCGATACTCCACCGGAATGAGCGACGCATTGATGGACATCAGGCGCTTTTGCTCTTCGGGGTCGTAGTCGGACACGGTGTTGCCGTCCTCCACACGCCCCATGCGATCAATGAGTTTTAGATTGTAAAGGATTGACTCCGTAAGGGTAGTCTTCCCGGAGCCCGAATGCCCAGCAAAAGCAATGTTGCGGATCTGTTTTGATGCGTACTCTTTCACGCTCGATTCTCCTTCGTCCCGTTGGCAGAATTCCCTGATCGGGGATCGCTCTGCCCTCTATTCCAAACTCTGGAGGGACGGTTCAAACCGAACTCGTCCCCCGCACACCCTAACATCGCATGCCGCCCAATCTTGGGGGACCTTGCAAATCATTTCTGACCCCCGCAAGCCATTGCGAAATCGCCCTGCGGGCTTTATTGCCCCACCAAGGCGACACGCTGCTCGCGTGCACGGCGACGCGCTTTCTCCTGCCGCCGCTTCATGTAATTGTGCAAATCGAATAGCAGTGGGCTGGCAACGAAACTCGACGAATACGTACCCTTGATCACACCAATCAGTAGCACCAGCGCGAAGTCGTGAAGTCCCTTGCCACCCAGCAACAACATCACAACGAGCACCACGATCACAGTACCCACGGTATTGACGGTCCGGTTCAAGCTTTCACTGATGCTGCGGTTGATCAGATCCTTGAGGGGCATCGCTGGGTGAAGCTTCATATTTTCGCGCACGCGATCGAAAATGATGATCGTGTCATTCACCGAGTAACCCAAGATCACAAGCAGAGCCGCCACGACGTCGAGGGTGACCTCACCTGCCCACCCCAAATCCCCCAGCATGTTGAACACGCCGTAAGTAATGATGAGGTCGTGGAAGAGCGCAACCACTGCCGCAACGCCAAACAACAGTTCGAAACGGAACCAGAGGTAAACGAGAATTCCGATCGAAGCAATAATGCAGGCAATAATTGCCGTGCGCGTAAATTCACTCCCGACCTCATTGCTCACGGACTCGGAGCCAAGAATCCGGTAGTTGCCTTCGCCAATCGTTTGGTTCAGGCGCTTCACCACTTCCGCCTGAGTCGCCGGAATTTGGTCCTGACCAGCACTCACAAATTTCATGCGCACGAGGAACATGTTTTCGCCCGCAACTTTCTGCACACGCCAGTCACTGAAGGGGCCTTGAATCTGCTGCACGGTCATAGGCTTCGAGACCTGAATATCGGTCAAGAGGCCGCCTTCAAAATCCACGCCCCAGTTGGAGCCGGGGAATGGCTTGAAGGGTAGAATATATAGAGCACTCGCGAGAAACAACGCCCCGGACCATAAGTAGCTCAGCTTTCTCCACTTGAGGAAGTCGAGGTAAATGCCGGGACGCAGCCACTCAAAGCGCCCGATGGAGAACGACTTGTGAAGCGAGAACCAAGCGTCCACGATGGCGTGGGTGCAGAAGAGACCGGTGAAGAGAGTGGCGAGGATACCGATGTTAAGCGAGAGTGCGAACCCTTTCACGCTGCCCGCACCGAATTGCAGCAACGTCAGGCCCGAAATCAACGTTGTGAGGTTCGCGTCGAAAATCACCGAGAAAGCACGCCCAAAGCCCAAATGGATGGCCATCTTCAGGGCTTTGCCGGACCGCAACTCTTCGCGGATGCGCTCATAGATCAAGATATTCGCATCCACCGCCATACCCACCGTGAGCAAGATGCCGCCGATGCCCGACAGGGTCAGAGTCGCATTCGCCAGCTTCATAAACGCGAAGATGAGGAGGACGTTGATGAGCAGCGCAATGTCGGCAATCAACCCTGCTACGCCATAGTAGGCAATCATGTACGCTGCGACAATTACGCTTCCCACCGCCAAAGCATAAACGCTGGCACGGATGCTGTCCGCACCAAGCGTTGCCTCGACGATGCGCTTTTCTTTCGTGACCAGCTCTGCGGGCAACGCGCCTGCCTTGAGGATCAGGCTCAGGTTGTGGGCTTCTTCAAGATCGAACGCCCCTTCGATGATGCAGCTTCCCTCGCTGATCACCTGATTGATGTTCGGAGCAGTGTACACTACTCCGTCGAGAAGCACTGCGAGGGGCTTATGCTCGTACTGGCGGGTAACCTGCTCAAAGCGCTTGGCGCCCTCGGGCTTGAATTCGAGATGGACGACTGGTTGGTAGAACTTAGTGGGATCGGTGCTGACCCACGAATCCGCCAAAAACTCGCCGGTGAGCTCCACCTTCTGTTTAACCAAGATGTACCGTTCTTCTGTCGTGAGCTCGCCGGTCTGAGGATTGCGTTTCTGGATCTTCATCGGCCGGACTTCGTAGCCGGCGGGAATTTGTTTGCCGGGCAAGGGCTTGCCTGTCATGATGTCAATGTACGAGGCACTGTCATCCGGATACCGCTCGCGCCCGTCAGAATCCACGATGGGCTGGGTTGCGGCTCGCACCGCACGAAACTCAAGCTGCGCGGGCCGGATGATCGTCTTCACCACCATCTCGGGATCCTTCTCACCGGGCAATTGCACACGGATCCGGTTCACACCCTGCTTGACCACAACAGGCTGAGTCACGCCAAGCTTGTCCACGCGGTCGCGGATGACCTTGAGGGCGCTATCTACTGTCTTCAGAATATCCTGCTGAAGCAGCTCGCGGTTGATGGCAAGCTCAACAGGTTTGCCCACTTCGAGCTTCGCTTCATCGTAGTCCGGGAAAATGCCTTGTTGCTGGAAACGCTTGAGGATGACATCCGCCGCACGCCGTTGTTCGACCTTGTTGAGGGTCAGAACGATGGATTCGGTTCCGGAAGAAATCTCGACCGTTGCGTCAATGGGGGGACTTTCCTGCTTGAACGCATTCGCAATCTCATCCGCATAGCGCTGAACTTTCTGGTTGCGGAGTTTTGCCTCGTCTACTTCGAGGAGCACATCCACGCCACCCTGAAGGTCCAAGCCAAGTGGCACGCTCTTTTTACGAAGAGCCTCGATCTCTTCTGGGGTCGCTGAAACTTTGCCCGAGACGGCAAGGAAATAGTGGAAAGTTGGCCAAATCAGCCAGAGGGCAACGAGAGTTACTGCTACAACAATTCCCAAGCGTAGCTTGACTTCAGGCTTCATTTTTCTCCATCTCGACTGCTTGTAATCGGCCGGGTTGCCGTCGGGCGGCCTTGCCCAGCGTACCACAAACTTGTCTCGCCGGCGCAGGTCGCTTCGAGACCTGGGCCCCGCACGGGCGACACAAAAAATCCGCTTCCCGACTCACGTTCAAGCGAATTCCCTTGTCCGCGCCTAAGCTCTGGAGCGTTTGGGCTCGGACGCTCTCAACACTTATGAGAGCGGAACCCCGTTGATGACCAACTGATAATCGCAATTCAAGAGCTTTGCGGCCTCGCGGCTCATTTTCATACGCGTCAGGAAAATCTCGAAGTACTCCATGAGCGGGCTAATCACCGTGTCAACCTTGAGCTTCAACGTAATAAGATATTTCTCTCGCTCAACCACCAACTCGCTGCTCATAGCAGCATAGTTGACGCGATCGTGGATATCGAAGCTCACCAACTTCGGATTGCGCACGCGCGAGCGTAAGACGTCCGATTTGTCCGCAATAATCAGGGCCGCACTCACGTTCGACACGGGTTGCCCATCGCCTTCGTCATGGTTCGCGATTGCACTTGTCACCACTGCAATCTCTTCAAGTGGCATTCCCATCTTCTGAAGGAGAGGCACACTCATCAGAGCGCTGTGGTGGGCATGGTTGCGCCGGTGAATCATATTGCCGATATCGTGCAGGTACGCCGCGATACCCGCCAGCTCGACCTCGCGCTGCGGCATCCGAAGTTCGCGAAGCACTTGTTGGGCTCGCAGTGCCACTCGGTTCACGTGGCCAAAGCCGTGATCGGTATAGCCGAGTGCGCACAGGTGCTTATCGGCCATATCAATGAGTTTGCGCACTTCGGGGTTGTCGCGCACCATCTCGACGGTGACCCGGTTGGGATCAAGCGTTGGTGCGCTCGGAACGGTGATGAATTGCTCTACTGACATAAGGCGTTTTCCTATTCCTACGAACTACTTTTCTTCGCTTCTTCCTCCGCGCGTGCCTCCTCCTTCGGGATCACGGTGGCGATGGCAGCCTTCGAAAAATCAATTTTAACGTTCCTATCAACCTGAACCGTGACGATATTATTCGTCGTATCCACTGCCACCACGGTACCGTGAATACCTCCAATAGTGACCACTCGATCCCCCTTTTTTACGGCGTTGCGCATTTGCTCGAGCCGTTGCTGCTCGCGTTTTTGAGGGCGCAATATGATAAAATAGAAAAGAAGGAAAAGGGCCGCCATCATTAGCAGCATCGGCGTGAGTTCGCCCCCACCCGAGGGGGCGGCATTTCCTGCTTGCCCTGCCAACATGAGCCAATTGGACGTGCTCATCGAAAACTCCTTAGAGTAATTTGCAATGCGGCGAAGCTTCAACACTTAGAGCTTTGCTCGAACTACCCTTTAGTCCGAGGGCACCCACGCGGGACTAAACCATCGCTCGAAAATAACCAACTGCCGTTGGAGAGCTTGCCACATCATCAGAGTGGCAAAACTTGCCACATGGGGTGGCTGAGTCAAACCTTTTCGGCCGGGGAGCATGGTAGAGCGACAGCCACCGCTGGGCGGCTTGGATGGCGGCGGGAGCAGATGAAGGCCCACCACCGGTAACCCGTTGCCCCCACCCTTCAGGGCAAAAAAAACGTTGGGGCCCCATGGGTGGTGCCCCAACGCCAAACACTGATCACTCTGTCGCGGAGGGTTAGATATCGTAGTAGAGCATGAACTCATGCGGATGGGGCCGAAGCCGAACTGCATCCACCTCGTTCTTGCGCTTGTAATCAATGTAAGCTCGAATGACGTCTTCAGTGAAGACATCTCCTTTGAGCAGGAAGGCATGGTCTTGCTCAAGTGCATCGAGCGCCGCATCGAGCGAGCCCGGAACCTGCGGGACCTTCTTAGCTTCTTCTGGGGGCAGATCATA